>JAGONM010000022.1 GCA_017993055.1 Armatimonadota bacterium | reverse complement strand
CCGCGGATGCCGATGCCTCCCTGCTGCCGCTCAAACTGGGTGTAGAGGCTGGTGATGCGAGGGAGGAGGTAGGTCAACTGGGCCAGCTCGACCTGAAGCTGGCCCTCCCGCGTGTGGGCGCGCTGGGCAAATATGTCCAGGATGAGCTGCGTCCGGTCCACGAGCCTTGCCCCGACAGCCTCGTCGAGGTTGCGAAGCTGGGTTGAGGTCAGATCGCCGTTGAAGATGACGAGGTTCGCGTCGAGTTCCCGGACCTCGGCAAAGAGCTCTTCGGCTTTCCCCTGCCCGAGGTAGCATGCGACATGGGGGGCGCGTCGTTTCTGCCCGAACTCCCCGACGACGAGGGCGCCCGCTGTAAAGGCGAGTTCCCTCAGTTCCTCGAGCGATGCCCGGTCGCGGGCATCGTCGCCCGACTCGAGGCTGACCAGTATCGCGCGATCGCTCGCGTCTACATCGTGCATGAGACTCCGTGCTTCCTGAGGCGTTCGACTGCCTCAGCCACCCGTTCCCCGTTCGAGTCGCCGTCCACCGTGAGGGAGAAGCGCACGTAGCCCTCACCGTGGGCACCATATCCGACACCGGGCACGACAAGCACGCCCGCCGTCTCGAGAAGCATCTTGGCGAACTCGATTGACGTATACCTCGCGGGGACGGGAGCCCAGACGTACAAGGTCGCCTTGCTCATCGGCAGGCTCCATCCGAGGCTGTTCAGACCCTCGATCAGGATGTCGCGACGAGCCCGGTAAATGGCGAGAGTCTCCGGGCTACCGTCGAGATGACCTAGGGCATACGCGCCTGCCTCCGCCACAGCGGGGAACTGCTTCGAGTCAACGTTCGACTTCATCTTGTTGAGACCGCGCAGAACATCCGCATTGCCGACAGCCATCCCGATTCGCCAGCCGGTCATGTTGCAGCCTTTGGAGAGCGAGTGCATCTCGATGCCGACATCCTTCGCACCCGCGACTTCCAGGAAGCTGGGCGGCCGGTATCCGTCGAAGGAGACCTCGGTGTAGGCCGCATCATGGCAGACGATGATCTCGTACTCCTTCGCGAAGGCCACGACGTCGGCGAAGAACCCCGTGGTCGCACAAGCGCCCGTCGGATTGTTCGGATAGTTGATGTACATCAGCTTCGCCTTGCGCGCAGCATCGGCGGGGACCGCGCTGAGGTCGGGCAGGAAGCCGTTTTCCGCGAGGAGCGGCATGACGTGCGGAGTTCCGCCGGCCATCCAGGTGTTCACCCTGTAGACGGTGTACCCCGGCTCCGGGACGAGTGAGATGTCGCCCGAGTCAATGAACGCCCATGCGAGATGAGCGAGGGCCTCCTTCGAGCCGATGGTCTCGAGGACCTCGCCGGCGGCGGGATCGAGTTCGACGCCGAAGCGACGTCGGTACCAGCTTGCCACAGCGTTGATGAAGGCGGGCCAACCGAAGTCGCTCTCGTCGTAGCGGTGCGTCTTCGGGTCGGCGGCCGCGCGGGCGAGCGAGTCAATGATCGGCCGGGGCGTAGGCTGATCGGGGTCGCCGATGCCGAAGTCTATCAGATCCTTGCCCTCCGCGATCGCCCTCGCTTTCATCCGCGATATCTCGCCGAATAGGTATGGCGGGATGCACTCGAATCTCTTTGCGTACTCCAAGAGAACCTCCAATAAGACAATAGACAGCAGACCGCAGGCGCATGTGCCCAAAGTCTACCGTCTGTAGTTCGGATACTTGCGTCCGACGCCGGATTACAGGCTGATCTTGCCTGTGTATACTTCCGCCGCCGGACCTGTCATGTATACGTTGCCGTCGTCCCGCCAGTCTATGAAGAGATCGCCGCCGGGGAGATGCACCGCCGCGCGCCCGTCCGTCTTCCCCGTGATCGAGCCGGCCACTACCGTCGCACAGGCGCCGGTACCGCACGCGAGGGTAGCCCCCGCGCCTCGCTCCCAGACGCGCATGATCACATCCTGCCGGGAGACCGCCTGGGCAAAGTCCACATTCGTCTTCTGCGGGAAGGCCGCATGGGTCTCGATCCTGGGGCCGATCTCCAGAAGCGGCACAGCATCGGCGGAGTCCACGAATATCACGCAGTGAGGAATCCCCATGCTCACGCAGGTGATCTCGAACGATCGGCCGTCCACCTCGATGGGCTGAAGGATGACTCGACCCTCATAACCTGAAACAGGGATGTCGGAAGCGTCGAGCTTCGGCGCGCCCATGTTCACCGTGGCTGCGAAGGCCTTCCCTTCGTCTGACTGCACCTCGATGCGCTTGACCCCCGAGAGCGTCTCAACGCTGAGGGAAGTCCCGGCAAGGCCGCGGTCGAAGAGGTACTTCGCGAAGCACCTGATGGCGTTCCCGCACATCTCGGCCTCGCTGCCGTCGGAGTTCATTATCCTCATTCGGTAGTCGGCGGAGTCCGACGGGAGCACGAGGACCAATCCGTCTGCGCCGATGCCGAAGTGCCGCTCGCACAAGAGAACCGCGAGATCGCCGAGATCCGCCTGATCCAACGGACCCGTTCCATCGAGGTGGTCGGAGAGAATGAAGTCGTTGCCGGCCCCGTGCATCTTCACGAAACTGAGTTCCGGCATGCTACTCTTCCGCAGGGGTCTCGGACGAGTCCTTAGGCATCTCCTGTACGTTCGTAGACACCTGTTTGGAGGGTACGACGGACGCGACCGCGTGCTTGTATACCATCTGCGTCGGCTTCCCGGGGCTATCGAGAAGAACCGTGAAGGCGTCGAAGCCTTTGACCTGCCCCTTCAGTTGCACACCGCCGACTAGATAGATCGTGACCGGGATGTTCTCTTTGCGAACCTGATTCAGGAACACATCCTGCAAGTTGACCTGCCCCTTGTTCATATAACGTTCCTCCGTCCTAGCGCACAATCGAGTGACTGCATTTCTCTCAAGCGCCACACCTTGCTACTGCGCGAGAGCATCTCTGCCAAACGCGGAATAGATATCCCGGGCGGCTTCCTCCGGGGAGAGATCGCCCACGTCCATCCATCGAACGCTTGGATCCGCGCGAAACCAAGTGATCTGTCTCTTCGCAAACTGCCGCGTCTCCTGCTTGATGAGCTCTACCGCCGTCCGCAGTTCGCACTTACCCAGGAGAAAACCCGCTATCTGCCTATACCCCAGGCTCTTCATCGCCGGGAGATCGGCGGCATACCCCTCATCCAGAAGCCCCCGCACCTCCTCCACCAATCCTGCCTCGATCATGGCGTCAACGCGGCGCCCGATCCGATCGTAGAGAGCGGCCCTGTCCATCACCAAGCCGAAAACAGCAAATCGGACATCCGTCCGGGCCGACCCCGCCGTCTCATGGAAATGGGAGATCGGCCTTCCTGTAGCCTTGTACACCTCGAGCGCCCTGATTATCCGCTTGACATCCCTCGGATTGAGTCGCGCGGCGGTAGTCTCGTCCACCTCGCGGAGTTGCTCGAGGAGACATTCGCCACCCAGCCTCTCCGCAGTATGCCTCAGACGGTCCCGAAGCTCCTGGTCGGGCGGCACTGCCGGAATATCCAAACCGCCGGTCAAGACCTTGATGTACATGCCAGTCCCGCCGACTACGATCGGCACCCTGCCCCTCGACATAATGCCGGCGATCGCCTCGTCCGCAAGCGTCTTGAACTGGGAAGCGCTGAAGCCATCGTCGGGATCAACCACATCAATCAGGTGAAAGGCGGTCTCCCGCCGCTCCTCCGCGGTGGGCTTCGCCGTGCCTATGTTCATACCCCGATAGACCGCCATCGAATCGGCCGATATAATCTCCCCGTCGAGCATTCGAGCGAGTCGTATCCCGACGGCCGTCTTGCCTGTGGCGGTCGGGCCGACTATCCCAAGGACTGTCTTCTGCATCGCCCCCGTTCCCAACGCGGCACGAACTTGGGGAAGTATAGCACAAAGGCGGATGAGTCGCAACTCAACGCCCGAACGGATACGTCCCGCTCGAACACCGCTGGCGTCGCAACCGATGCGGATGTATAATACCTGAAGCTGGTGGGATGCTGCTGTCGGGGCTACCGACCACGCAAGGGAGGCTGTGATATGCGGAAGATCATCGTTATGATGCTGGCATGCGCGTGGCTGATGGGATGCTCCGGGGGGCTCATCCGTCCCAAGATCGAACAGGGCATCGAGAAGGCCCTGCCCTCCTACATCGGCCCGGCCCGCAGCTATGACGTCAAGGCTTCGGGATCCGAAACCGATATGCTGGGAGGGCGGATATCCTCCCTGCATATCACCGGGACCGACGCCCAGATTGCCCAGGGCCTTACAGTCGCGCTCCTCGTCGTAGAGATGGACGACGTGTCCTTCAACACCTCGAACCGCAAGTTGAAGAGCGTCGGCTCGACCGCCTTTCAGGCGACTATGACGGAGAAGGCTGTCAACGAGTATATCAACGCGAGCCGCCCCGACGGGAGCCAGATGCTGATTGAACTCGAAGCGGGCAATCTGACCGTAGTCGCCAGGCCGACCTTCCATGGGGTCGGCGCGGAGTTCAGGGTGACCGGGCAGCCGCAGATCGAGGGCGCAACCAAGGTGAACTTCGTCGCAGACAAGGCTTCGCTCAGCATCCTCCCTGTCCCCGCGTGGATCGTCAACCGACTTCTGGACAGGGTCAATCCAGTTCTAGACCTGGAAAAGATGAAGTACCCGGTGAAGATCGCATCGGTTTCCGTCAAGAAGGACGCGGTTCAACTCGGCGGAGGCATGGTATTCAAGCCTTAGCAGCGGGGGAGTGACAGGAGAGTGGACAACTACAGCCATAGAGTTCTAGTTCGCAGGGAGTCGATTGACCTGCCGACATACCAGACGCATCCGGAGAGGCCGGACCCGTCGTTCACCAAACGACTTGGCGCACACGTCTACCCGTACAGGCTTCAGAACCGCCTAACGGGCAGGCGCGTCTCCCGGCGATACGAAACCCTCGTGCTCGAGAACGAGTTGCTGCGGCTCACCTTCCTTCCGGACCTGGGATGCAGACTGTTCTCGGTATACGATAAGCTACTTGGGCGGGAGGTCTTCTACCGAAACGACTGCATCAAGCCCACACTTATCGCCACTCGTGGCGCATGGATATCGGGCGGCATCGAGTTCAACTTTCCCGTTAGTCACTCGGTATACACGCACTCCAGGATTCCGCACACCATGAGGCGCTTCCCCGACGGATCGGCGGCAGTGGTCTTCGGCCTTACCGAACAGATGACGGGCATGCGCTTCACCGTCGAGATTCGACTCGCACCACGGGAGTATAGATTCTCAGACCATATCCGCCTCTACAACGGGACTTCCCTTCCCCACAGGCATTACTGGTGGACTAACGCCGGCGTAAGTTCCACTCCGGACATGAGACTGATCTATCCGATGACACGGTGCGTCTCAGGAGCATATGGGGAGAACACGACGTGGCCGGTGTGCGACGGCAAGGATCTGAGCAGGATGGAGAACCACGAGTTCACCGGAGACGTCTTCGCAGCAGAGACATACGACGAGTTCTTCGGCGTTTACTACGATGTGACCGATTACGGATTGGCGCACTGGGCCAGGCAGGAAGAGATGCCCGCGCGCAAGGTATTCTGCTGGGGACAGGACGCAATGGGCAAGCTATGGCAGAGCATGCTCACGGACAACGCCGGCGACTACATGGAGATACAGGCCGGGAGATTCGCCACCCAGGGTGATTTCGATCTGCTTCAGCCGCACGAGTTAGTCGAGATGACCGAATACTGGCTCCCCGTGGGTCCGACGGGCGGCTTCGTCAAGGCACACCGAGAGGGCATCATCAACACCGGTCCCGACGGCATGATCTCCGTGCAGATGTGCAGAGACACCACAGCCGCCGAGATCAGAGTATCTCTGGGCGACAAACACTTGGCCAGCGAGAGACACGATCTTCGGGCCGGCGAGGTCGTCTCCCTCAACGCATCGGGCAATCCTCAGAAGGTATCTGTCGTTGTACTGGATGCCGCTCGAAACGTGCTTCTTGCTTACGATCCTCGACGGACGGAACGGGTACGCGACGTTGTCCCGCGAACGAGTCTATCGAGAGAGTATCTCGACACTCCCGACGACGTCCTCGATGCAGCGAGAACGGCGGAGCGACACGACTCGTCGGAAGCTGCGATCAAGCGCTTTGAGAAGCTCATCGGCACCGACCATGAGCCTGAGGCACGAAAGGGCTTGGCTCGCTTCGCCCTCAGGGCGGGGCGATGGGGCGATGCCGGCGATCAGGCAAGAACGGTCATCAGGCCTGACTCGGAGTCTGAGGCTCTGCTAGCCCTCTCGATCGAAGGGCTGGGAGATGATGCGAGCGATCGGTGGACGCGGCTCATCAGCGACCCGTCGCTCGGCGTGCTGGCGAGGTGTCGGCTGGCAGGGAACTGTATCCGCAGTGGGGACTGCGCTGCGGTCGCTAACCTCGTGACGAACTCAGCCGATCCGCTGCTCTCGCTGCTTGGCGCAATCGCGGCCAGAATCCTTGGGAAGAAGAACGACAAGGTCTCGGCGCTGGTGGAGGCCGATCCGCTGTGGAGACATGCCCTCTGGGAGAGCTTCTTCTCGAGTCAGCAAGGTGAGCCGCCTCCACTGGCGATCGAGAGCTTCCAGGAAGACATGGATGCGGCAGCGATGTACCTCGAACTGGGAAGAGGTGAGGAGGCGCGAAGCATAGCAGACTGTTGGGTCGAAGCAGTGCCTCCCTGTGACCCGTTCCTGCGTGTGCTACTTGAGGAACTGGACGGCGAGCCACCGCGGGCGTACGGGTACGACGAGTGGGGCGTCGTGAGTTGCTTTGCGCACGGGGACGTACTGATGCGACTGCTCGAAAACCGATCGGACAAGGAGTCCTTGATAGAGTACGGCAACATGCTCTATGACCGGGGGCGGACGGATGAGGCTGTCGGGAAGTGGCTGTACGCGTACAAGAGTGAACCATCCGATTACCGACCGTGCCGGAATCTGGCCATAGCGTACTGGCACAAACTGGACGATCTTTCGGCTGCCTTTGACTTCATGCGTCGGGCGAGCGACCTGTGCCCGGACAATCCGAGTATTCTCCGCGATCTCGACATACTGGCAGAGCTTAGCGGTGAAGAGGCCATCAGGTCCGACATCGCTCGCCGTATACTGCTGCACGCGCCCGATGACAGCGAATGCCTCGAGAGGGCGGTGCGCGCTCATCTCGCGGCAGACGAACTGGACGAGGCCGTTGAGATTCTGGCCAACAAGAACTTCTTCGTAGCCGAACTGGCCTATCAGACTCGCATCCTCTACGTCTGGGCTATGGTACGGCGGGGACTGAGGTCCATGGATCGGAGACACTACACTGAAGCCTCAAGGGATTTCCGAGCAGCCACCGAGTACCCGACCAACCTCGGCGCGAGCAGGTTTCACGACTCCAGCGACGCACAGGCGTTCTGCCTGCATGGAGATGCTCTCACTTGCCTGGGTGATTCCACGGGGGCGCGGTCGGCATACGGATCGGCTGCCGATGACATGCCGATACGCGGGACTGAACAGGCGTACTACGTCGGAAGAGCGAGAGACAGGCTGGCTAGACACGATGCGCGGGACGCCTATGCGATGATCCTTCCCGCCAATCCGTCCGCGGACTCACCGGAAGCAGAGGCTCGATTGAATATGCTCAGGGGGCTGGACCGCCTCGCATGTGGCGATCCGGACGCGGCATCCGAGTTTTTCCGGCGCGCCCGTGAGTTCGAGCGAGACGAGCCCCTGCGGATGCGCCGTTACATGGAACAAGTGGCGCACACTCGCGCCGAAGGAAGGCGGGTTCCGATCGCGGTCTGGCAGCACTGAGTTGACGGATTTCACGCAGCTCGCACGTTCAGGATCGTATCCTCGGTCTCCACGAATACCTTTCGCTGCACTTCCTCAATGGTCGTGATCCCGGCAAGGACCTTCTCGGTGCCATCCTGAGCCATCGGTCTCATCCCTGAGGCGATCGCTGCCTTTCGTAACTCGGACGCAGGCGACTTTAGCATCGTCAGGCGCCTCAACTCATCGTCCATCACCATGAGTTCGTTGATGCAGATGCGGCCCTTATATCCCGTTCCGTCGCAGTTTGCACATGTGCCCGGCCTGTATAGCGTCACTATAGACCCTGGATCGAGTCCGAGCAGAGCCACGGTCTTCTCGTCGGCGGAATAAGCCTCCTTGCAGTCCGGGCAGAGCACCCGGACCAGTCGCTGAGCGACCACTCCGTTGATAGCCGAGCCCACCAGGAACGGCTCGACATCCTGATCGACCAGGCGCGTGATGGCACTGGGGGCGTCATTGCAGTGTAGGGTGCTCAGGACGAGATGGCCCGTCAGCGCGGCTCGGAACGCGACGTCCGCGGTCTCGGTATCTCTGATCTCACCTACGAGTACAACGTCCGGATCCTGACGCAGTATCGCGCGAAGTTGGTTGGCGAATGTCAGTCCGATCTTATGGTGCACGTTGGTCTGGTTAATCCCCTCCAGTTCGTATTCTACAGGATCTTCAACAGTCATGATATTCGTAGACTCTGACTTGATAACGTTCAGTACAGCATAGAGCGTCGTTGTCTTGCCGCTGCCCGTGGGTCCGGTCACGAGAATAATCCCGTGGGGTTGGGATACCAACCTGGTGAGTGCATCCAGTTCCACCTCCGCGAATCCCAGTTGATCGAGCGGGATCATGCCGCTCGCCCGGTCCAGAATCCGCAGCACCACTCTCTCTCCGTATATGATCGGACTCGTAGAGACTCGAAGATCCACCATCCGCTTGTCGAGTTTTACGGTGATACGGCCGTCCTGAGGAAGCCTGCGCTCCGAGATGTCCAACTCCGACATGATCTTGATGCGTGAAGCAATCGCTGCATGCAAGGCCTTAGGGAAACTTCTGACGATGTGAAGCTCACCATCAATTCTGTAACGCACGTCCACGGTATCGCGCCTGGGCTCGATGTGTATATCGCTTGCCTTGCGCCGAACCGCCTGAGTCAGGAGCATATTCACCATGCGCACGATGGGGGCACTGCTCGTCTTACGCCTGACCTCGTCAATGTCCTCGTGCTCGTCGGAATCCACCAGCGAGGCCGGAGTCGAGGCAGCTTCCTGCGCCATGTCCTGGAGATCTTCGCTCGAACCGCCGCCATATTGCTTGTTCAGTACCTCGACTATGCGCCACTCCGTCGCAAGCATCGGCTCGACGCGGCACTTCGCCTCGAACTGCACAAGGTCAATGGCCTCGACATCGAGGGGGTTGGCCATGGCCACGGTTAACCTGTTTCCCGTCATCTTGAACGGCACGAGGTTGTAGGTTCTGGCGGTGGCATCTGACACGCTCGCAATCGCCTCCGGCTCACATTCCTGCTCCTGCAGGTTGACGTATCCCACGTCGAACTGTAGGGCGCGAGCCTCCGTAACCTGTTCTTCAGTGATGAACCCCAGGGAGACTAGCACTTCCCCCAGACGTTTTCGGCTCTGTTTCTGCTCGTCCAGGGCCGCATGCAGCTGCTCGTCCGTAATCATCCCCCGATCCAGCAGGATGTCGCCCAGCGGTTTCTTGTAATACTCTTCCATTCAGCTACCTTCCCCAAGAACAGACAAAGAGACTCCGATGATCCCGTTTCTCATTCGGAATCGGCCAGGTCGCTAAGCAGACGACGAATCTCCCCAGCAGCGTCAGCCGACTCTTCAGCGTCGGTTTCCAGAGTCACCTGAAGCACGGTGCCCTCAACCGCGTCGTCCGGCAGCAGACTCCGGGGCCAGGCTCCAGACTCCGAGCCATGTTCGCCCAGAAGCAGAACCGCCTGATCCTCTTCGAAGCGATCGACAGACGCGCGAACTCCCACAGTACTCATTGCGCACACTCCGTCCAGACGCGCAGGCCGTCAGTCGAAAACACGATATCACCATTCTCATCCGTTCGGAACACCTTCGACCCAGACGCAATCAGCCTATCCATGACGGTTTCGGCAAACGCGCCCGCTTCCGTGAACACCACCGCATACTCTGGCCTCACGATCTGCAGAAACTCATTCGACGCCGATAGCGGGTCGCCGGAGTTCGGCACTCTTAACACGGTGCTGCGAAGATCATGATACTCTGCTAGCAGGCGGGCCTCCGAGTGTGCGGCCATATCGCCGGCCAGCAGGAACGAAATCTCCCCGTATGCCAGACGAAGCACCACCGATTCGTCGCCCGAGACCGTCGCTCCCACCGCTGGCCAGAGCACCTTGAACTGGACGCAGTTCGATATCCCGAGATCTCGCCCCTCGTCGAGCGCATCGCGGTCGATCCGCCGCTCATCCATGACGCGGATCGCCTGCTGATACGCAGACCCGCCGGGACGACGCGCCGCGTCCAGCACTCTGGACACACCTACCTCTTCAAGCAACATCGGCAGGCCCCCGGCTCGGACTTCGTCCGAACTCGTGATCACCAAGAGGTCTATCCGAGAGATCTCCAGATCCGACAAATAGGAGAGCAGATGGTCCGACCTCTCCGAACTCCCCGCATCAATCAGAATGGTGCGACCATCGGGCGTTCGTATGACAGTGCACCCGCCAGGACCAACGTCCACGAAATGCACCACGAGTCGCGGCCTCTTCTCATCGCCGCCAGAACCCACGTCCAGCATGATCATTCGAGCGAGCACGCCCAACGCTACTATTACCAGGATTATAGGCAGAAATCTCCGCATTGGTTAGCTCTTAACTTCCCTGAGTTCAGGCGTTCCTAGTGTCTCTCCGGACGAATTCGACACCGTGCCCGAGTGTTCCTGCGCCCACAGCCACCGATGGCATTGACAACTCGATGTCGAAACCCCTATAATACGGATCGAGTTTACTCGGATCATCACCGTTGACAGAGGCGATGACGAGGAAGAGTACCCGACCAGCACAAGGCTGGAGATTCGAAAATCGAAGCACGAAGTTCGAACGAGCGGATAGGCTACAGAGAACCGGGGGAGCTGAGAACCGGGACCGAGCTCCGCGCGGGGAAGATCACCTCCGAGCCGGAGTTGCGAAAGGAAGCAACCAGTATCTAGTAACCAGTGTGGCTAGTGAGCTTCACTGATTGCTGATACCTGGTTAGTGGGTACCCAGTAGTTGCTCCCGGGCGGCTCCCGTTACAGAGCCAGGGTATGTGGGTTCGCCCAAGTACCTGTGAAGGCACGTGCCGTGAGGCGCACGCGAATCGGGGTGGTACCGCGAAAGGTTTATCAGGCCTCTCGTCCCTGCACTAGGGATGAGAGGCTTATTGTTTCCGGGGCTATGGATTGTGGGTTTCGGATCATGGAGAACCCCGGAGACCAGAACGGGCAACCCGTAACCTGATTGTGGAGGAGATCGAATGTTCAAAGAGGTCAAGAGCGGTTTGAGCTTCCCGGATATGGAGCGCGAGGTGCTCCGGTTCTGGGAGGAGCGCCGCATATTCGACAAGCTGCGCGAAAAGAACGCCGGGAATAAGCACTGGTCGTTCATCGACGGCCCAATCACGGCGAACAACCCGATGGGCGTTCACCATGCGTGGGGACGCACGTATAAGGACATCTTCCAGCGCTTCAAGGCGATGCAGGGCTACGACCAGCGCTATCAGAACGGGTTCGACTGCCAGGGACTCTGGGTGGAAGTCGAGGTCGAGAAGGACCTGGGACTGAACTCGAAGCGCGAGATCATGGAGTATGGGCTCGACAAGTTCTCCGAGGCGTGCTGCGCGCGAGTGGAGAAGTACTCCGCCATCCAGAGCGAGCAGTCGAAACGGCTCGGGCAGTGGATGGACTGGGACCACTCCTACTACACGATGACCGACACGAATATCGAGCACATCTGGCATTTCCTGAAGAGGTGCCACGACAACGGCTGGCTCTACAAGGGCCAGCGCGCGATGCCCTGGTGCGCCCGATGCGGTACGTCACTGTCTCAGCACGAATTGATCGACTCATACCGCGAGATGACGCACACGTCGGTCTTCCTCAAGCTGCCGATCACGGATCGCGAGGACGAGTACATTATGGTCTGGACGACCACCCCGTGGACGCTTACCGCGAACGTCGCCCTGGCGGTGCATCCTGAGCTCGACTATGCGAAAGTGAGGCAGACCGACGGCATCCTATACCTCTCCGCCGGGACGGTCACCAAGCTCGACGGCGAGTACGAGATGCTTGGCACCGTCAAGGGCAGCGAACTGGTCGGCCTGCACTACAAGGGCCCGTTCTTCGATCTGCCAGCCCAGAAGGATGTCGATTCACGAGTCGTCCCTTGGGACTACGTCGGCGAGGAGGAAGGCGTCGGCGTCGTTCATATCGCTCCGGGCTGCGGCGCTGAGGACTATGAGCTCTCGCAGAAGCTCGAACTGCCGGTGATCGTCCCGATCGATGAGAACGGCTACTACTACCCGGGATTCGGCTGGCTCGAAGAGAAATCGGTTGGCGAGGTCGCCGAGGGAATCTTCCTCGACCTCGAAGAGAAAGGCATGCTCTACAAGACAGAGCGGTACGAACACCGCTACCCGGTGTGCTGGAGATGTCAGGCTGAGTTGGTGTTCCGTCTGGTAGATGAGTGGTTCATCGCGTGCGATCACATCCGCGAGCC
This sequence comes from Armatimonadota bacterium, assembly GCA_017993055.1. Taxonomy (NCBI): domain Bacteria; kingdom Bacillati; phylum Armatimonadota; species Armatimonadota bacterium. The sequence goes on along the minus strand of JAGONM010000022.1, from coordinate 50,805 downwards.
GATGAAGGAAGAGGCCCGCAGGGTGCGCTGGGTGCCCGAGTACGCCGGAAAGCGCATGGAGGACTGGCTCAACAACATGGGCGACTGGTGCATCTCGCGGAAGCGCTTCTGGGGACTGCCGCTGCCGATCTTTAGGTGCGCGTGCGGCGAGATGACGTTCATCGGGTCGCGCAAGGAGTTGGACGAACTGGCGGTCAGCGGCATAGAGCAGTTGAAGGAACTGCATCGCCCGTGGATAGATAACGTGAAGGTGAAGTGCCGGAAGTGCGGAGGAACGGCAGAGCGTGTTCCCGAGGTCGGCGACTGCTGGCTCGACGCGGGGATCGTCCCCTACTCCACCCTGGGGTACCTCGATGAGGACAAGTCGTACTGGGAGAAGTGGTTCCCCGCCGAGTTCGTGGTAGAGATGCGAGAGCAAATCCGGCTCTGGTTCTACTCGATGCTCTTCATGAGCGTGACACTGGAGGGCAAGGCGCCTTACAAGTCGGTGCTCGTCTATGAGAAGGTCCACGACGAGAAGGGCCGACCGATGCACAAGAGCCACGGGAACGCGATCTGGTTCGACGAGGCGGTCGAGAAGATGGGCGCAGATGTCATGCGCTGGATCTACGCTGGGGCGAACATCCAGAACAATCTGAACTTCGGCTACGGCAGGGGCGACGAAGTCGTCCGAAACGTGCTGACTCTGTGGAACGTGTATTCGTTCTTCGTGACGTATGCCTTGGTGGATCAATGGCGGCCGTCGGACCGATCAGAGCAGTCGGACGTGTCAGACAGGTCTGAGATCGACCGCTGGATACTCTCGCGGCTGCACGCGCTGGTCAAGGCAACTACCGAGTCGCTGGAGGACTACGACGCGGCCGAGGTCACCCGGCTGGTCGACAAGTTCGTAGACGACCTCTCGAACTGGTACGTCCGCCTGAGCCGACGCCGGTTCTGGAAGAGCGAGTGCGACGACGACAAGCAATCGGCGTACTCGACACTCTACGAGGTGCTTGTCACGCTAACGAAACTCCTCGCGCCGGTGATGCCCTTCATGGCCGACGACATGTACCGGAATCTGGTCTGCTCGGTCGATTCGGATGCGCCGGAGAGCGTGCATCTCTGCGACTGGCCGGCCGCCGACGAGTCACTGATAGACAAGCATCTCATCGAGGAGACCGACGCCGTGATGAAGGTCGTCCGTCTCGGACGCGCGGCCCGAAGCGGATCGGCGATGAAGGTGCGCCAACCGCTCGCGCTAGTCACCGTCAAGCCCTCAAGCAGAGTCGAGCGTGAAGCGGTCAGGCGCAACGAGCGGCTGATCCTCGACGAACTGAACATCAAGGCACTCACGCTGACGGACGACGCCACGGGGCTGGTGGGCTACTGCATCAAGCCTAACCTCAGGACTCTGGGCCCGAAGCACGGCAAGCTCTTGTCGAAGATTTCGGCGGCTCTCACCGAAGCGGACGGCGCGGCGATCGCGGTCAAGGTCGCGGCAGGAGAGTCCTTCGAGCTCGAGGTCGCCGGCGAGAGGCTCACTCTCGAGCCGGACGACGTGCTCGTGGAGACCACCGCGCCGGAGAACCTCTGCTGCTGCGAAGAGCTGGCGACTGTAGTGGCAATCGACACACGGCTTACCGAGGAACTCATCCAAGAGGGCCTCGTGCGCGACCTGGTCCGCCAGATCCAGAACATGCGCAAGGACTCCGGGTTCAACGTTGACGACCACATCACGATCGAGTACGCGACCTCCGGCAAGCTGTCGGAGGCGATCCGATCGTGGTCGGACTACATCCGACAGGAGACGCTGGCGAACTCCGTCACAGCGTCGGATGGCGAGTCGTTCCCGCGAGTGAAGATCGCGGGCGAGGAGATTGGCCTGAAGCTGGAGAAGGCATAAGGGAAGACCGACCTGACACTGATGCAGGAGAGGGGCAATCGCCGTGACTGACGCTCTGCTCTGGGGACTCGTCGTCGGTTCGGCGTCTCTGATAGGGGCGCTCGTCGGTTACTACGCCAGGATGTCGCACCGGACCATTGGGATCGTCCTGGGCTTCGGGTCCGGGGCGCTGATCTCTGCGCTTGCCTACGATCTGATCGAGGAATCTTTCAAACAGGGGGGATTCGTGCCGGTGTCGGTCGGGTTCATCGGCGGCGCCTGCTTCTTCCTCTCTCTGAGCTATCTCGTAAGCCGGATCGGCGGCGGTGCCCGCAAATGCCCGAAGGGCGACTGCGCGGAGGCGGGCACCGGCGTGCTGATCGGCACGATTCTGGACAACATCCCCGAGACAATGGTCATCGGGGCGAGCCTGCTCGTCGGCGGCAAGGTGAGCGTCGTGCTCCTCTCAGCGATCTTCATCAGCAACCTGCCCGAGGGCCTGGCGGGAGCGTCATGCCTTCGTAACTCCGGGCACAGCGCGCGCTATACGCTGGGAGTCTGGTCGGCCGTGTTCCTGGTGACAGGACTCAGTTCAGTCCTCGGTTTTGTCCTGTTCCGCGGGCTCCCGGCATCGGGCATCGCGGCGGCACTGGCAGTCGCGGCGGGCGCGATTATGGCGATGCTCGCGGACACGATGATGCCCGAGGCGTATCACGATGCCGGCCCGATGGTGGCGCTGGCGACCGTATCGGGCTTTCTGTCGGCGTTCATCATCGGACGGGTCGGTTGAGAGGTAGATGAGTGATGGATGAGCGGGCGTCGCGACTTGCGGTAAGTATTACGGTACTCGCTGTTACGATATGCGCCCTGGCGTTGGGATATGCGGAGGCGACTATGCATGCGTTCACTGTCGGGCCGGTTGACGACCGGCGCTTCGATGAGGTGCGCCACCTCGATATGACCTACTCGTTCAAGGCTCCCGCCACCCGAGAGGCGTGGGAGCAGCGGGCAGCCTACCTGCGCGCGCAGATTCTCACTGGCACGGGCCTGATGCCAATGCCGGAGAAGACGGCGCTCCATGCGCGGATCTTCGGCCGGATCGAGCATGCGGGCTATACCGTCGAGAAGGTCTACTTCGAGAGCTTCCCCGGATTCTACGTCACTGGCAATCTCTACCGCCCCAGGGGCAAGACCGGACCGTTCCCGGCCGTTCTGAACCCGCACGGACACGGGGCGGAAGGCCGGCTGGAGGATACCGTCCGCAGTTCCGGGCCGGGACGGGCAATCGGTTTCGCCAGGCAGGGTTACATCGCCTTCGCCTATGACATGATCGGCTACAACGACTCCTCACAGCTCAAGCACCGCGAGGATCTTATCGGCGAGCGGTTCCGGCTCTGGGGGATCAGCATGGGCGGCCTGCAGTTGTGGAACAGCATCCGCGCGGTTGATTTCCTGCTCAGCCTCCCGGAGGTCGATCCGGACCGGATCGCATGCACCGGCGCGTCCGGCGGGGGAACACAGACGTTCCTGCTCACTGCGGTCGATGACCGGGTGAAGTACTCTGCGCCGGTCAACATGATCTCGAGCACCATGCAGGGCGGATGCGTCTGCGAGAACCCGCCGCTGGTCAGGATCGACACGAACAACATGGAGATCGGGGCGATGGCCGCGCCTCGCCCAATGATTATGGTATCGGCGACCGGCGACTGGACGAAGCTGACTCCGGAGGTCGAGTTCCCGGCGATCAAGGGCGTCTACGACCTGCTCGGCGCATCGGAGCAGGTCGCTTGCGTGCGGTTCGATGCAGAGCACAACTACAACAAGGATAGCCGTGAAGCGGTCTACGCCTGGTTCGGGCGCTGGATACTCGGAAACACCGAGGCAGCAAGTCTGAAGGAGCGTCCGTACGATCACCACACGGACGAGGAACTGCTCGTCTTCGCGAAGGAGCCTCGCCCAACCAACTGGCTCGATGCCGACGGCATCGTGAAGAACCGGATCGAGGCGTCGGAGAATCAACTGGCCTCGATGAAGCCTCACGATGCCGAGTCTCTCAAGCGCTTCCGTGACGTCTACGGCGAGGCGCTCCGTCATGCGCTGGCAATTGAATTGCCTACCGGAGCTGGAGCCATAAGCAGAGGACAGGACTCTTCCGACGACTTCACACTGGAGAAACTCGTGAGCGCTCGTAGCGAGAAGGGCGATGCGATTCCGGCGTTGCTCTATAGGCCGAAAAACAGGAAGACCTCTGGCGCGGTCGTGGTCGTTCACTCCTCCGGAAAGGCCGCATTATTCGACAACGGCGAGCCGTCGGCGCTCATCCGAAGACTGGTCAGCGAGGGTCGCTACGTCCTCATGATAGACTGCTTCGGCATCGGCGAGCACTCCGGCCCGCAGGACCGAACGAAGAGATACGGCTTCTTCGACACCTACAACCGCACGGACACCATGGAGCGCGTCCAGGACATCCTGACCGCAGCCAGGTTTGTGAGCGGTGTGACCCCCGTCAAAATGATCGGGATTGGAGATGCCGGGCTGTGGTGCCTGCTCGCGCTCCCGTTTGCGCCCTGGATCGAATCAGCCGTGGTGGACATGGCCGGATTCGATGCGTCGAGCGACCAGGAGTTCATCGAACGGCTCTATGCTCCGTGTCTCCGCCGGGTGGGCGACCTTCGGACCGCGGGCGCGCTCGTCGCACCGAAACGGCTGCTGATCCACAATACTCGCAGCCGGCTCGACGCGGACTTCATCCGTGCCGCCTATGCTGCGTCAGGGCATCCGGAGGCCCTGGCGGTAAGGCGCATGCTTGCGGCAGACGAAACGCTCTACACTTGGATCGCGCGTTGAGGATTGCTGCCACACTGACTGATAAGGGTATAGGAGATAAATGACACAAGGGACGAGGAACGGCTTTCTGCGCTCGCTCGGACCGGGGTTCATCACCGCGGCCGTGGTGATCGGGCCGGGAAGCGTTACAGTGGCATCCAAGATCGGCGCGTCGGCGGGCATGAGCCTCCTCTGGGCGGTGATCGTCGCCGGGAGTTTCATGATGCTCTACACGGCGATGTCGGCGCGCATCGGCGTGCTGAACAAGCAGTCGCTGCTCACTCTCGTGGCGACGAACTATGGCAGGTGGCTTGCGGTCATCATGGGAATTCTCGCGTTCGTCGTGTGCGCGTCCTTCCAGATGGGCAACTACCTCGCGTGCAGCACGGCTCTCACGACCCTCACCGGCATCCACGAGATGGTCTGGATGGCGGCAGTCGGGCTGATAGCGCTGCTGTTCGTATTCGCGGCCAGGCGGCTCTATCAGGCGATGGAGAAGGTGATGCTCGCGCTCGTCATGTTCATGCTGGCGGCGTTCATCATCAACCTGATCGTGTCGAAGCCGGACCTCGGCGAGATGTTCGCCGGGCTGATCCCACGGCCCTGGGACGGGGCGATGACTGGCCTCATCACCGCAATGGTTGCGACAACCTTCTCCGTGATCGCGGCGCTCTACCAGTCGACGATGGCCCAGCAGAAGGGGTGGAAATCCGATGATCTCCGCACCGGCCTGACCGATACCTTTGTCGGAATGAGTATCCTGATCGGAATCTCGATGATAGTCACGATGACCTCGGCATCAGTATTCCGAGGCGCGACGATTGCCGACGCGAGCGATCTGGCGAAACAGCTCGAGCCGCTGCTCGGACATGCGTCGGTCGTCCTCTTCAGCCTCGGATTCCTGGCGGCTTCGTTCAGTTCGACAGTCGTGAACGCGATGATCGGCGGCGGCCTGCTCGCCGACTCCCTGGGGATGGGCTCAGACATCAACGCCAACCCATCCCGCATTTTGACTGCAATCGGCATGGCGGTCGGACTTGGAGCGGGCATCTACACGCTTTGTACCAACACCCCGATCGGCGGAATCGTCCTGGCCCAGAAAAGCACGATTCTGGCAGTCCCGCTCTGCGCACTTGTGATGATCGTGCTGGCGAACGACAAGCGCGTGGTCGGAGCGCACCGCAACTCGCTCCTGGCGAACGTATGGGCCGTGATCGCGCTCCTGGTGCTCATCTGGATGAGTGTCTTCAGAGTGATGGAGATGGTTAGCAAGTAGAAAGCCACGAGTCGGAAACCTGCAGTCGGAATCATGCCAAACGTACACAAAGACTTTCACGGTTGTTTCAGCTTCGGGTTGAAGTTCCTGCTCGACAACTACGGTGAGGGCGAGATGGAGGAATACCTCCTTCGGCTGGCACGGAACGCATACGCCCCCCTGATCGAGTCACTTCGGTTACGGGGGCTCCCGGCGCTGCAGGATTACTGGCAGAACATCATGTCGCTCGAGGAGGCTGATTTCGATCTCCGCTTCGCGAACGACGATATACTCGTACTCGAAGTCAGAGCGTGCCCGGCAATCGCCCACATGTGGGAGCAGGGTTACGACGTCTGCAGACGATTCTGTGAGGCGACCCGTGTCGTGAACGGCGAAATCTGCCGGCGAGCCGGTTACGCCTCGGAGGTCGACTATGATCAGGAAGACGCATCGTGCGTCCAGCGCTTCATGAGGGAGGCGGACCGATGATCTCGTGCACCGAGTTCATCATGGCCTACTCCGAGCTGTTCGCGTTCATCGAGGAACGGCACGGCAGGGAAGAGCTGGTACGCTTCTGGGAGAAACTGGCGGACGAGTTCCTCTTCAACCTGCGCGACCTCGTGGCGGAGAAGGGCCTCCAGGGGATGCACGAGTACTGGTCACACACACTATCTGAGGAGGGCGCCGATTGCCGGATGGTGCTCACGGACGAGCAGTTCCGAATCGAGATGGACCATTGCCCATCGGCCGCGATCCTACGGCGCAACAAACACCTCACGCCCTACCCCGATTACTGCGAGCACTGCAAGGTGCTCTACAAGCACGTAATCGAGCCGTTCGGGTTTAGGTGCGAGACCACGGTATTCGATCCGGTGATGGGACGATGCGAGGTGAGGGTGACGAAGACATGATCTGGAGTTTCGGACTGCGGACTTCGAATCTGTTCAGAGTGCTGTTGGCGCTCTCCTTCGGCTTGGCTGTCTGCGCGCCTGCTCACGCCACTCCCTCGGTCGAATGGCATCGCGGGCCGGATATGCCGAGCGCGCGGGACTACCTGGGATGCGGCATCGCGGACGGCCTGTTCGTCGTTGCGGGGGGCGCTTACTGGGAACACGAGGCGAAGCACTTCGGCCAGCAAACGATCGCCTACTCTCCGACCCAGAACCGATGGATCAGGTTTCCCGACCTCCCGATGCCGGGTGCGTACGGAGCATCGGCGGTGATTGACGACCGGCTTCTCATCGCGGGTGGCGCGGATTCGACCGGCGCTCTGAAGCGGTGCTTCCGGCTTCGACGAGTTGAAGGGCGCCTGACGTGGGACCGGCTCCCGGACCTCCCGCGGCCGATCTGGGGCGCGTCCGGGGCGGCGGTAGGCAGCCGCTTCTACGTCGTCGGCGGCGCGCAGGGGATGGACGCCGGCAGTATGAAGGCCGCTCGCCCGAGCCTGCTGATGCTCGATGTTTCCGCCGTCAAGCCCGAATGGCTGCAGATGGTCGGCCCCGGGATGCCGTCGGGGCGGGTCGGCGCGGCGGCGGTGGTCGTGGGCACGAAGCTGTTCGTCTTCGGAGGTTACGGGGTTCAGGCGGACGGGACTCTCGGCAACTTCGGAGACGCTTACGTCCGCGATATCGGCGTGAGCTCAGGCACATGGCAACCCACCAGGAACGTCCCCCTCGCCTCACGCTGGACATCCGCCGTGCCCCTTGATTCGCGTCAGATCGTCCTCGTGGGCGGATACGCGGAATCGCCCGTCGCTGGGTTTCTGGACGATACTCTGATCTATGACACCGATTCCGACCGGTATCTGCAGACGGACCCGATACCCTGTGCCGTCGCCACGACTGCAGCTGCAGGCGACGGTGCAGCAACGATTTATGTCGCGGGGGGCGAAGATGCGATGCGCCATCGCTCAGCGGCTCTTCTCGTTGGGAGCCTCGTCGACCGATAGAGTACACCGCAGCAAGACACACTGGAGGAAGTATGGGACTCGAGAAGTACGGACGGTTTTCCGATGACGGCAAGGAGTTCATCATCACACGACCCGACACGCCAGCGCCGTGGGTCAACTACATAAGCAACACCCGATTCACCGGCCTCGTCACAAACGCGGGAGGCGGATACAGTTTCTGGATATGCCCGAAGGATTCACGCATCACCCGCCACCGATACAACGGACTCCCCTGGGACCGGCCCGGACGCTATATCTACCTGCGCACGGGCGAGGGCGATTGCTGGTCGCTGACCTGGCAGCCGACACCCAACCGGGCGCTCGATTTCTACGAGTGCCGTCACGGCATGGGCTACACAAGCATCGAACAGGAGCATCGGGGCATCCGCAGCAAGGTCACGTACTTCGTTCCTCAGGACGAAGATCTGGAGATCTGGCGTGTCCGTCTGAGGAATACGTCTCACAGGACACTCTGCCTGAAGGTATTCTCCTATGTTGAACTTTGTCTAGGTCACGCGCTCGTAGACCTGATCAATCAGCCGAACGACCAACACTTCAACGTTGTCCGTTTCGACGAGGACAACGAGTTCCTATATGCGACGAAGAACTACTGGGTCACGTACCGGGGCGCGACCGTCAAGCAGCCGAACCAGGCGTGGGACAAGTACGTCTACTTCGCCTCATCACTCCCCGTGACGGGCTTCGACGGGAAGAAGGACGCGTTCATCGGACCCTGGCGCTCGGAGTCCGATCCCGTCGCGGTGGAGGAAGGGAAGTGCCGCAACACGGAGATCACTGCGGGGGACGCGTGCGCCGCCCTCCAGAGCGATATCGAGATCAAGCCCGGAGAGACTATCGAGTTCTCCATACTGATGGGGATCGTGGACCGCAGAGAGGATGATGGTCTCGAGGCCGCGATCCCGCTCGTGCGCAAGTACCGCGACCTCGCCAACGTCGATGCGGCCCTCGATGCCGTGAAGAAGTACTGGGACGACTATATCTCGGCAGTGACCGTGGACACCCCTGACGAGAACATGAACCTCATGCTGAACGTCTGGGCGAAGCGTCAGGCGTGGGTGACATTCCACATGCACCGCACTGCGGGCTACTATCACGGCGGCCTGCTCTTCGGCACGGGTATAAGGGATCAGTCCCAGGACCTCCTGGGCCCGCTCCTCGCGCACCCCGCCGAGATCGCCGACCGGATCTGCGACGTCATCTCCCACCAGTTCGCGGATGGGAGCACGCTGCACAACTTCTTCCGGCTGACCGGCCAGGGGGAGAAGACTGGGCACTCGGACACGCCCCTCTGGCTCCCGCTCGCAATCATGAGCTACATCAAGGAGACCGGCGACTTCGGCTTCCTCGACAGAGTCGTTCCCTACCACGACGACGGCGAGGGAGACGTGCTCGAGCATCTGACGCGGGCGATCGACTACCCTCTCAGCCAGCTTACTGATCGCCACCTTCCGAAGTTCGGCCCGGGGGACTGGAATGACACGCTCGACTACGTCGGACGCGAGGGCAAGGGCGAGAGCATGTGGGTTGCCGAGTTCCTATGCTACATCCTCAGGGAGAGCGCGGATCTGCTGGGACGCATCGGAGCGAGCTCGAAGGCAGAGAAGTATCGGGCGGAATACGATCAGATCGCCGAAGCGCTGAATGCCATCGCCTGGGACGGCCAGTGGTACATCAGGGGCACGAGGGACGACGGCAAGGTCATAGGCTCGAGCAACAACGAGGAGGGTCGGATCTTCCTGGAGTCCAACACATGGGCGGTGATCAGCGGCATAGCGCCGGAGGATCGCGCGCGCATGACGATGGATTCGGTCCACAAGCTCCTGAACACTCCCCGCGGCCCGCAGCTCGTCTGGCCGGCATATCGGCACGTGGACCCGGGCGTCGGCCTGGCGACTCGGTGCGTACCCGGCAAGAAGGAGAACGGCGCAATCTTCAACCACCCGGCGGCGTGGGCAATCATGGCCGAGTGCCTCCTCGGGAACGGCGATCGGGCGTATGAGTACTACACCAAGACCAATCCGATCAACCAGGCGCAAGACCCGGACATCTACCGGATGGAGCCGTACGTCTACTCGGAGTACGTCACCAGCCCCGAGCATCCGACCTTCGGCGAGGCGAGCCATTCCTGGCTGACCGGCTCAGGCGTCTGGATGTACCGAGACGGGATTGACTACATCCTGGGCGTCCGACCGACCTACGACGGACTAGTCGTTGATCCGTGCATCCCGTCCGCCTGGGACGGGTTCAAGATCACCCGAAAGTTCAGACGCGCGACCTACGAGATCGAGGTCGCCAACCCAAACCACCTCCAACACCGCGTACAGTCAATGGAAGTTGACGGCAGCCGAGTTGAAGGCAACCTCATCCCCATCTTCGCAGAGGGCACGCACAAGGTCCGCATCGTGATGGGATCGAATCCCTGAATACAGACATAGAAAGGAGCACTTGCGATGGACTGTCCGAGTTTTCACAAGAATGGGCAACGGTGCAACTGCAGCTACCCGGGATGCTCCCGCAAGGGGAACTGCTGCGAGTGCCTGCACTACCACCTGAGTAACAATGAGCTTCCCGCCTGCGCGTTTCCGGACGACGTCGAGAAAACCTACGACCGCTCATTCGCACGGTTCGTGCGGATTCACCGGTAAGGACTTCGAGGCGAAGGGGAAGGCATCTGGAATCCTGATTCGACTCGCAGTCCACCAAGGGATTGCAGAGACGCCGACAGAAGACTGGAGAAACACAACTACATGCACACGCCGACCGGACGACCATTCATCTTTGCCGCCGTTCTTCTGCTCGTCTCCGCCCACGCGCTGGCCACCGAGAAGCAGGTCTGCGACACAACCTATCGGGCCCTATCCGACTCCATCGGCCCGTTCCTGATAGCGGGTACATTGGCGATCGCGGCCGACCGGCAGGGTGGCATGCGGGCAGCGGTACAGACCACCAAGGCCCTGATTACCACCACCCTCGTGACACAGGCCTTGAAGCTCGGCGTGCCGACCCGGCGGCCCAACGGAGACGGCATGGACAGCTTCCCGAGCGGACATACCTCAGCAGCATTCGCAATGGCGACCTGCATTGACGCCTACCAACCGAAGGCCGGTGGTCTGGCCTACGGTTCTGCTGCGGCGATCGGCTACTCGCGGATTGAAGTTGGCGCTCACAGGTGGGACGAAGTCGTCGCCGGCGCGCTGATCGGATACTTCATCGCGAGGCATTTCACGCACGATCGGAGCGGCTCAGGTTCCCCGTCCGTCGGCTTCAGCATCTCGTTCTGAGACCGGTTGGCGACGCCGGCCGCACCCGGCGAACCCTTAGCCCTCCTCCGTCATCCCGTCCGCGCCGCGAGTTCTGAGCCGCGCAACGCGTCAGGTTACCTACCTTGTCCCACCGGGTAGCTCTGGAACGACACCAGGGAGTTCTGCAACGCCGTCGGGGAGCTCTGCAACGCCGTCAGGGAGCTCTGCAACGCCGTCAGGGAGCTCTGCAACGTCATCAGGGAGCTCTGCAACGCCGTCAGGGAGCTCTGCAACGACACCAGGGAGCTCTGCACTGCCGTCAGGGAGCTCTGCAACGCCGTCAGGGAGCTCTGCAACGCCGTCGGGGAGCTCCCCGGCGACATCCCAGAGCCCGAGGCGGCCCCTCCCCACGCAGATACGCCCGCTTGTGCAGGACTCGGGCGCGCCTCCGTGCAATATCATAGTTAGCACAGCGCATACCAGCGTCCACAGAGGTGTCCCAATGCCCGATGCGCCGGATATCATCAAGGAACTGGTTGAGCGGTATGAGAGCAACCGCAATCAGTATCGGAGCGCCTCCTACAACGAGGAGCAGACCCGCGCCGAGTTCCTGAATCCCTTCTTCGAGGCGCTCGGCTGGGATGTGCGGAACAAGCAGGGATACTCACCCGCCTATATGGATGTCGTCTTCGAGGGGACGATCCGGGTGGAGGGCAACGCAAACGCGCCCGACTACACCTTCCGCGTCGGCCAGACGCGGAAGTTCTTCGTAGAAGCGAAGAAGCCCGCCGTCAGCATCAACCTCGATGCCGGGCCCGCCGGCCAGATCCGCCGCTACTCTTGGACCGCCAAGCTCCCTCTCGGCGTCCTCACCAACTTCCACGAGTTCGCGGTCTATGACTGCCGGACTCCACCGAAACCATCCGACAAGGCAAGCCATGCACGGCTGATGTATGTGCCCTACACGGAGTATGCGAGCCGCTGGGAGGAGATCGCGGGGATATTCAGCCGGGATGCCGTGTGGCGCGGCTCGTTCGATAAGTACGCTGCTGCCGACAAGGGCAAGCGCGGCACGGCGGAGGTTGACCAGGAGTTCCTCAAGCAGATCGAGGAATGGCGTACCGTCCTCGCCCGCAACCTCGCGCTCCGAAACCCAGGCCTCGACGTTAGGGAGTTGAACTACGCGGTGCAGAATACCATTGACCGCATCGTTTTCCTGCGCATGTGCGAGGATCGGGGCATTGAGCCGCAGGGCCAACTGCTCGGAAGGACGAGCGGCCCAAACGTATACGGCAGGCTGCTCGACCTCTATCATGCCGCCGACGCGAAGTACAACTCCGGCCTCTTTCACTTCAGCGAGGAGAAGGGCCGCCCGGAAGCGCCGGACACGATCACCCCCGGCCTGGCGATTGACGACAAGGCGCTGAGGGATATGATCGCCGGGCTGTACTATCCCCAGAGCCCCTATGAATTCTCCGTGATCGGGGCGGACATCCTCGGCAGCGTATACGAGCAGTTCCTCGGCAAGGTGATCCGGCTCACGCCGGGGCATACCGCCATGGTGGAGGAGAAGCCCGAGGTCAAGAAGGCGGGCGGAGTCTACTACACGCCGACGTACATCGTGGACTACATCGTGAGGAACACGGTCGGCAAGCTGTGCGAGGGGAAGACGCCCAAGCAGGTGGAGAAGCTGCGCATCGTTGACCCGGCCTGCGGATCGGGGTCGTTCCTAATCAGTGCCTACGCCTTCCTGCTGAGCTGGCATCTCGATTACTACGTGAAGCACGAGCCGGAGAAGTTCAAGAAGGCGGTCTACCACCTCTCAGAGAGCGAGTGGCGGCTGACGACCAGCGAGAAGAAGCGGATACTCCTGAACAGCATCTACGGCGTGGATATCGACAGCCAGGCGGTGGAGGTCACGAAGCTGAGCCTGCTGCTGAAGGTGCTGGAGGGCGAGAGCCGGGACACGCTGGATGTCTCGCTCTCGATGTTCCACGAGCGCGCGCTCCCGGACCTGTCGGCGAACATCAAGTGTGGGAACTCGCTGATCGGGACGGATTTCGATACCTCGGGCCTGAGCGATGATGAGGTTCGGCGGATCAACGCCTTCGACTGGGAGGATGGCTTCCCCGCGATCATGAAGGCGGGCGGCTTCGACGCGGTGATCGGCAACCCGCCGTATGTGAGGCAGGAGAGTATCAGTCAGTTCAAGACCTACCTGCAAGCGCACTATCAAGCCTACGCAAGTGCCGCCGACTTGTATGTGTATTTCATCGAACGCTCATTGCAGCTAGCGCGGGAGAGCGGGCTGTTCTCGTTCATTGTCTCAAGCAAGTTTGTCCGCTCCGGCTATGGGGGCAAGTTGCGTCAACTCATGCCGTCGCAGAGCGTGATACGCGAGTTCCTCGATTTCGCCGACCTGCCGGTGTTTCAAGGTGCGACAGTCTACCCCTGCATCTTCATCCTGCAGAAGGAGAATGTTGCAGAGCGTCGAGACGGGAACAATGTGGAAGTATGCAACATCAAGACTCTGGATTTCGGTGACCTAGGCCAGTATGTATCCGACCAGGGATTTGCCGTGCCTCAGTCCGCGCTCAAGAATGGCGACTGGCAACTGCATCCAGCTCTGGACCAGCAGGTGCTTTCCCGGATGGATGCGGCCGGAATACCCTTGCCCGAGTATTGCAGATGCCAGCCCCTGCGGGGCGTATTGACCGGACTGAATGAGGTCTTTATCGTCAAGCAGCCTCAGATAGAGGTTATTGCCGATTCTGACGACCGGGCCATCTTCCTTCCGTACGTTCGGGGCAGGAATGTCCGGAGATATACGTATTCGCACACTGGCGAATACCTTCTATTCACGGACGGCATCTCTGAGAAAAGCCATCCGCACGTGATGGCCTATCTCAACAAGCACAAGGCCGACCTGGAACAGCGCACCGATATCCAGCACCCATCGAAGAAGTGGTATGAGCTGCGGCCATGTAGCTACTATGACGTGATACGGAAGCCGAAGATAGTCTACGCGAGTGTGGCGAGCAGAGCATCTTTCGCCCTTGACGACACTGGCATTTTCGTTGACAAGACCTGCTATTTCATCCCCAGGGCAGACAAGTATCTCCTGGGATTGCTGAACTCTCGTCCTCTCTTCTTCTACTTCTCAAGAATCGCGGTCGAGCGGCGGGGTGGCTATTACGAGTATCTCACGGAGTACGTCTCCCGGCTCCCCATTCGCGCCATCAACTTCGACGATCCCGACGACAAGGCGCGGCATGACAGGATGGTGGAACTGGTGGACCGGATGCTGGACCTGCACAAGAGGCTCGACGCGGCGACACTCCCGAACGACAAGACGCAGATACAGAGGCAGATAGCCGCGACCGACCGGGAGATAGACCGACTCGTCTACGAACTCTACGGCCTCACGGACGAAGAGATCAAGATCGTGGAGGGGACGGGCTAGACGCTCTGTCTGAGCTTCTCATATTCCTCGACGGACAGCTCGATGCTCTTGAGTATCTCCCGGATGAGTCCCTTGCCCAGGTCCTCACCGGCATGTATGGGCACGACTACGCTGCGACCGTCAGGATGTTTGTAGTAGGCGTGGCTGCCGCGCTGGCGGTCGAGTTCGAATCCCAGTCTGCGCAGAATAGCCGCCATCTTCTTTGGGGGAATGACGGTTAGCCCTGTCATACGGCGATCTCGAGTTCGTGCACGCCGACAAACTTGTTCTGGGTTATCGCGCCTTCCCTGCCGGACTCCGCGTCGAGACAGAGGGCCACCGCTTCCCGTATCCGCTCATCCAGTTCGGCAAGGGATCGGGCCTGGGTATGGCAGCCGCGCAAGGCCGGAACAGTGGCGACGAACCATCCGTCTTCGTCCTGCTCGATGATCACGGGAAAGTGAAGCTTCTTCTTGCTCATCTGTTACCTCGATATCTGATATCCCCGGAGAACCGGGACAGGTGGACCGGCGGCTAGCCCTGTTCGGATGCATTATACCTCAATATGCAGACAAAGTCACCATTGATTGCCGCAGGAAGCGCGGGGAGTGTGGGAGAATGAGAGGGTGGTAGGATGGGAGCGTGAGGATGAAGAAGTGACCGACAAATCGTCTCACATGCGGCCCGACCCCGAGTTCGAGCGGATGTCGGAGGAATGCGCACGGCGCAGGCAGGAACTCGCAGAGCTCTTCGAGGAGTACGAGTATCTGAACAAGACGCTCATACCCAACATCGAGGCGACTTACCTGACGGTGATCGGTACGCTGCAGTATGAACTCCTGCAGGTACAGATTCGGGTGCGCCGCCTTCGACGGAAATGCGAGCTTATCCAGGCCGCGCTGAACAGGGGCGAACCGGTTGATATCGGGGCGATAGAGAACCAGCTCGACCTCGAGTTCCAGGAATGGATGCTCCGGCTGCAGAGCAGTTACGCCGACTTGAGATACGCCGAACTGCGGCTTTCCCACCTGATGACCGAGGAGGAGAGCGAAGAATTTCGATCGCTCTTCCGCCGGCTGGTGAAGAAGCTTCATCCCGACGTCAATCCCGACCAGAGCGAGGCGGCAAAGAACCTCTGGCTTCAGGTGCAGGCGGCTTACGAGAACGGCGACCTGGAACAGCTTCGGGCGCTGGCCCTGCTCGCGGAGGACATCCCTGAGGATTACACGTTGCCTGACTCGCTGAATCTGATGAGAGACAAGCTCAGCAGCCTGATGGACAAGATCCTCATGATGCGCGAAAGGCTGGAGAAGCTGCGCGGACACCCGCTCCTTCAGATGGAAGACAAGCTGAACGATCGGGACTGGGTATCGTCGCAGCAGGAGGTAATTCGAGAGCAGATCAGCCACGAGCAGGAGCAGCTCTCGGCGTTGGAGGAGATGCTGAAGCGACTGGAGGGGAGCGACTGAGGCGATGAGCGATTCCCTGGTCCCATTCGACAAGTCAATACTCGCGCTGCTCCGGGCCTCGTTCGGCGAGGACGGACTGGCGCTTCCGTTCGTGCAGGAGATATTCCTGATGGAGTGCCACGTGGCGGGGACTTCGTACCTCGACCTGGAGGAGGTGGAGGAGTCGCTCAGCCCAACAGACCTGCTCCTCTTCAAGCGCGAGCCGGACAACCCTTATGACGAGTTGGCCATACTCATCTTCGACCAGACGGGCAACAAGCTCGGCTATGTGCCGAGGGCGAAGAACGAGGTGATCGCGCGGCTCATGGACGCGGGAAAGCTGCTCTTCGGGAAGTTGGAGAGCAAGAACTGGTTCGACGAGTGGCTGAAAATGGATATTCGCGTGTATATGCGGGACTATTGAGGAGATGCGGACGGGCGGCGCTCCCGAACGACAAGACGCAGATAGCCGCCACCGACCGGGAGACTGACAGACTCGTCTACGAGCTCTACCGCCTCACGGATGAAGAGATCAAGATCGTGGAGGGGACGGGGAGTCATCGCGATCCCCTACCCCTTGTGGATCGCATCGCCGAGGACATCGAGAGCCGCTTCCTTCACGACCTCTGAGAGAGTCGGGTGACCGTGGACCGCATGCGCGATCGTCTCGATCGTCGCCTCCGCGTCCATGCCGATGACGACTTCCTGGATCAGGTCGGTGACGTGCGGGCCGATCATGTGGCAGCCGAGAATCTCTCCGTACTTCGCGTCCGCCAGGAACTTCACATAGCCCTCGCGCTCTCCGATACCCATCGCCTTGCCGTTCACGCGGAACATGAACTTGCCGGCACGATAATCGGTCCCCTGCTTCTTCAGTTCATCCTCCGTCAGGCCGACGGTCGCCACCTCGGGGGTGGTGTATACGGCGGCGGGGACGGACTTGTACGACATCCGGCTCTCACGGCCCATGCAGTTCTCCGCCGCGACGACGCCCTCCTCGGATGCCTTGTGCGCGAGGAGCATACCGCCGACGACGTCACCGATGGCGTAGATTCCCGGGACATTCGTCTCCATGCGCTCGTCAACGATGATGCGTCCCTTCTCGGTCCGGACGCCGGCGCTCTCTAGGCCGAGACCCTCCGAGACTGACCTCCGTCCGACGGCGACGAGCACCTTGTCGGCCACGATTGCCCGCTCTGAGTCTCCCACTACGACCGTCACCACTTCGCCGCTCTTGGCGTGCTCGACCTTGGATGCTTTCGCGCCGAGGAGTATCTCGATGCCCATCTTGTCGAGCACCTTCTTGAGATCGCCGGCGATCTCGGAATCGGTCAGAGGAAGGATCTGGTCCATCATCTCAACGATGGTGACCTCGGCGCCGAACTTGCGGAACATGTAGCCCCACTCGACGCCGATGACTCCCCCGCCGATGACGAGGAGGCGTTTCGGGACGGCGGCTGCATCGAGCGCCCGGTCGCTGTCCCAAACGTTTTCGCCGTCGAGCCCGGGGATCGGGAGCGGGACCGGCTCCGACCCGGTGGCGATGATGATGTTCCTGGCGGTGATCTGCTCGTTCTTCCCGTCGGGAAGAGCAACGTCCACGGTATTCGCGCCGGAGAGTCCGGCCGTACCGGCGACGACGCGGACGTTGTGCTTCTTCATGAGCACACCCACACCGGAGATGAGCTGCTTCACTATCTTGTCCCGCCGCTCGCATACCTTCGGATAGTCAAGCGTGACCTTGCCGCCGACGTTGACACCGAAGTCGGCGCCGTGGTTGGCGATGAGGTCGTATGCGTCTGCGCTGGCGAGCATCGCCTTGGTCGGGATGCAGCCGCGATTGAGGCAGACGCCACCCAGGTTGGCCTTCTCGACCATGACCACCTTGCCGCCGAGCTGGGCGGCTCTAATCGCCGCGACGTACCCTCCCGGGCCAGCGCCGATCACGACCACGTCCGCAGCCGGGGAAATCATCTGTGCCATCTTCATCTCCACATCCGGGGATATTCGGGGCGCCTCGATCTTGTCGAGGGCCAACGGGGTGACGCCCGACGGGGATCCGCCCGCGCGCCTCTCGACAACCACCGAGGAGTTCTTCTGCTCGATCTCGCGTCCTGCCTTCTTCATCCCGTCACCCTTCCTTCCATACTCCGCGGAGGCCGCTCCCGTTGCCCCAGTCGAGTCATAATACCACGCGAAGGCCGCTCATACCTTCCGTGCCGACCTACAGGAAACCGCCGGCTCGTCGCCGAACAGGTCCGTAATGCGGATCTGTTGAAGGAGGTGCGTTGGGATGATGTTACCCCGACTGATCAGGGCCTCGGTGTGCGCTGTCTGTTTCCTGATTCTCGCGAGCGGCCCCGGCACGAGCGGTTGGAAATGGGAGCAGCCACCGAACAAGGTCGAGCCGCTCTCGGGCCGGCGCAGCAACATTTTCTACGCCGGTGAGCCAGTGAAGTTTGCACTCAGGGGCGATGCGGCCATTCGCTATGAGGTGCGGAACTACTACGGAAACATCGTGGACAGGGGCGCGGCTACCGAGACTCTCACGCTCAACATCGCGGAGCCGGGCTGGTACAAGCTCTATCTCTTCGGTGCCGAAGCAGTCGAGCCGTGGGGAGACAGCGTAGGCGGTACGATGTTCGCCGTGATCCGAGACGACCCCCACTTCCCCCGTCTTCCGCCCCTGGGCGAGCCGAGTGGACAGCCCGCCCAGGACTCCCCCACCCGCTCGATCCTCGGCATGGGACCCCAGCGGCATGCGGCGCAGAACGCGGGCAAGCCGGATGAGACGATCGCGGATATCGAGAAGGGTATCGAGATGGAGGCGAAGTACTATCTTCCTTACGACAAGTCGAGGAGACGCGCCCTGCTCGTCGCATTCCCAAACGGCACGGAAGACCTCGAGGGCGTGAGGAAGATCGTCGAGCGATTCAAGGACGTTGTGAAGTACTGGGAGTGCCGAAACGAGCCGAACTTCAGATACAAGGGAGACAAGTTCGTCGAGAAGGAGCTGAAGACATTCTACGAGGTGGTCAAGAGCGTTGATCCCGGGCTGAAGGTCGTCGCGCCCAACCCCGTCACGATCAATCCCTACGGCCTCGCGTTCATCGAGGACTTCCTGAAGGCCGGCGGCGCGAAGTATATCGACGCCTTCTCCTTCCATGCGTACAACAACGTCAACGGCGATGTCTGGCTTGCCCGCGCCTCGCTGGACGGATTGAACGAACTTCTGGCGAAATACGGGGCGGAGAGGATCGAGAAGTGGCAGACCGAGAACGGCTACTTCGCCGCGGTCTACGGATCGTACCAGCCCCGCCTCCAGGGCCGATGGACCATGGTGCGTTTCATGATGTACGAGCAATACGGCATCCCGAAGGAACACGACCACTACTGGTATGACAAGAGCCACGGCTTCTGGGACATGCCGACCTGGTGGGAGAACGACGACGGCGGCGTGAACCCTGCAGCGCCTCTGATGCGTGTCTGGTCTGAGGAACTATACGGCACGAGGTTCGTCCGCGCCTTCGACTTTGGCCCGAGCGGGAACGACATTTACGTCGGCAGTCTCTTCGAGGGGTCGGGTAAGATGGTCGCGGCGTTCATGAGCGCGGGTGCGACCGACGGCGAGGTGGACCTACTCGTGAAAGGCGGTAACCGGCTCAAGGTCGTATCGCCGTTCGGAGTGACCTCCACCATCGCGGTCATAAACGGGAAGGCGACACTCCCGGTCGCCGAACTGCCGGTCTATGTCGAGCTTGCGAAGGGGCAGCGGATCGAGGTCGTGCCGATGGATTATGGGATGAACATGGCTCGCGAGGAGGGGACGGTCTGCTCGCACTCCACCGCCGGCACGGATGATATCCGGAAGGTGAATAGCGGCGAATTGGAGAACTGGTACTACCTCCAGGGCGAGAGTCCCGGTCCGTGGACGAGCCCCAAGGACACAGTATATCCCGCATGGGTCGAGATGGAGTTTCCGGCAGCACGAGAGATCAGCCGGGTGCACGTATTCGCGGCTCCGCCCTGGCAGGGCATGGGCACACTCGTCAACTACGAACTTCAGTATGAGAAGGCCGGGCAGTGGGTAACGCTGGACCGTGTGCGCGAACCGACCAGGACATTCAAGGTTTACACGCCGCCCGTGCGCTGTACCGTTGACAGTTTCTTCAGCGATCGGTGGATATTCATGCACAAGTTCGAGCCAATCACAACGCAGAGAATCCGGCTGCTGATTCACAGGGTCACCAACGGCGGCGGCGCGACCCCGGACGTCATCGAGGCCGGCGGTCAGGCGGGCGACCAGAGGATCACACTCCGAGAAATCGAGGTGTATGGGGCAAGTGATCACTGATCCGTAGGCAGTGATCGGCGGAAAGAGCTTGATCCGATACCGATCACTCTCCCGCCTGGTGGGCGAGGAGGGAGTCGAACCCTCATGCCTTGCGGCGAGGGATTTTAAGTCCCTTGTGTCTGCCATTCCACCACTCGCCCGAATCGGAGTGCCGATGCGACGGTATTATAGCACTTCGCCCAGGTCCGAACAATTATCATGGATGCCATCGAGCCCGATGGAAGTCTGAAGGAGAGAGCGTCCGCGTCAGGACAACACATGACAGAGGCCACGGACAGGGAACTCGTCGCAAGAGCCAAGACCGGGGATGTTTCCGCATTCGAGGCGCTGTACCGGCGGTACAACGACCGCCTCTACAACTTCGTCAGGCAACTGGAACTCTCTCCGGAGGACGCGGCGGACATCGTCCAGGATTCGTTCATCAGAGCGTGGAAGGCTCTGCCGTCTCTCAGGGAAGATGCGATGTTCGGAAGCTGGCTTCACCGCATCGCCCTTAACCGGGGCCGCGACGCGATGAAGAGTCGGTCTCGCAGACCGGTTGCGGAGATGGCCGATCCGAGTCCGAGTGGCGTGTCGTTCGAGATCCCGGACGAATCGCCGGGTCCTGAGCAGGAACTGATCGCCGATGACGTGGGCGCGGCCGTTCGCCGCGCGATAGGGACGCTGAGTGAGGACCACCGGCTCGTGGTCACGATGCATCATCTTGAGGAGATGGATGTTCAAGCTATCTCGGACGCACTCAGAATCTCAAGAGGAACAGTGATGTCGAGACTCAGCAGAGCAAGGGAAGCGCTCCGTCGAAAGCTCGCGCCGTACGTCGAGGAGGCCTGAGATGAAGAAGCAGTCAGACAGGGATTCAGATCGGGAGATGATCATCCTGCTTGAGCAAACAGCGCTTGAGACCGCGCCCGATCGCTGGGATGCAATACGCTCCTCGCTCGAACCGAGGTCGGGCGCGGTCGGCACGAGGTCCTTCTGGTGGCTGGCACGGCACCGCGTGCAGGCGGCGATCGGCGCTACGGTCGCGATCACGGCGGTAGTCGTAGCCTTGTTCTTCACCGGAGAGCCGTCACAGCAGTGGGAGCCCTCCGCGATGCTCCTGGACCACGCATCAATGAGTTGGCGTGAACCGTTCGCAGACAGGGCGGCCCTCGGTCTCGCACAGGTCGCACACGCCGAGTCCGGATCGGAGGCCTCCAGATGAGCCGGCTGCCTGCCGCACTCGTCCCGCTGATTCTCTGCCTAGCGATCTCTGCTGCAGTCGCGGAGATGAGCGCGACTGAGATACTGAAGAAGTCGTACTACGCCGATGCCCGCGCATCGTATTCGGGACGCATACGCACCACGGTCTACACTGCATCGGGCGGGACCTCCGCAGACGTGCTCATCAACCGGAACGGCGCGAAGACGCGGATGGAGTATCTCTCCGGAGCCTCGGCGGGAACCGTCCTACTCGACGACGGTAAGTCCGTGACGCAGCTAGACTCCCGCGCGAGGACTGCATACGTCTCGGGCACTCCGGAGGCACCCGAGCGCCTCGACCTGTTGCTCGCCAACTACACCGCCGTTCTGGTCGGCAAGGATAGCATAGCCGGTCGGAACTGCTACACGATCGCCGTCCGCCCCAAGGCCTCGGGAAACCCATCGAAGCGCCTATGGGTGGATCGAGGCACGTTCCTCGCACTGAAGACGGAGAGATTCAGCTTTGACGGCAGACGTACCATGTCCTCCGAATACACGAACATAGATTACTCGAAGCGTCCTGATCCTTCCATCTTCTCGATACCGGAAGGGTGGAGGACGGTCCGCCTCGGCGCATCCGGGGACAGCAGCCTCGAATCCGTGCGCTCAGCGGTTGGATTCACACCGAGGAAGCCCTCGCACGTCCCTCCCGGATACGGATTCGGCGGATACTATCTCCGTGAGAACCCGAGGGGCATGAGGTTTGCGGGCCTGCGATACACGAATGGCATGAACACCGTCTCTATCTTTGAGCGCAAGGGCCAGTGTGGAAACGGTTGGGGATTCGGCAGAGGGAGAGGACGAGGACAGGGCGCGCCGCGCCGCGGGTGTGCCTCCTGCATGCTCGATCAGGGAGATCACGCGCAGATCGCATGCTCGTATACGGGGGGGCTGACCATCGTCGTCGTCGGGGACCTATCCGCAGATGAGTTGGGCAGAATCGCCAATAGTTTCTGATTGATGGAATACGCCCACCTTCCCGGGCGTCTAAACAGCGTAGAACGATTTCCAGGAGGTGAGTTTCCATGAAGAGAACAACGATCATCGCAGTTCTGACTATCGTGGCGATAGTGCTAAGCGTCACGCTCGTGTATGCTCAGGGGAGAGGCGCGGGATTCGCGCGGGCCGGTCAGCCGCGTCTATACGGCAACACCCAGCCGGCGGCGGGCGCAGGTGGATGGTGGACGAGAACTCAGACCACAACACCCGAGCAGAACGCCTTCACCGAGACTGTCGCCGATCTGCACAGGCAGATTCGGGACAGGCAGTTCGAGGCAGCACAACTCCGTGCATCGAACGGTGATGCAAACCGCGTCCAGGCTCTGGAGCAGGACACGCAGCGCCTCCGCGAGCAGCTTCACCAGTACATGCTCGACAATCATCAGATTCGCCAGCAGATAGGCCCGGGCGGCAGGATGGGAGGCTCCGGCAACGGTCAGGTCGGCCTCCCCTGTCCTTACGGCTATGATCAGCCGAATCCGAACGCGGGCGGGTGGTGGACAGGAGTACAACCGAACACGCCCGAGCAGAAAGCATTCATAGAGAAGGTCGGCGATCTACACAACCGAATCCGCGAGAACCAGTTGACGCTGGCGCAACTCCGAAACGGCAACGGCGATCCCAAGAGGATCGCCGATCTGGAGAGAGAGGGACAGGCGCTGCGCACGGAGTTGTACGACTACATGGCTAACAATCAACAGCTTCGCCAGCAGTTCGGCGGCGCCGGTCAGGGATTCGGGAACGGCGCCTGCCGAATGCAGAGCGGCGCGATGGGGCCCGGACAGGGGATGCGCATGGGCAGAGGCGGCATGGGCCGCGGCGCGGGACAGGGCATGAATCCAAACTGTCCGCTTGCCAAGTAGTCCAAACCTACACCGCATCCACAAGATCAGGGGCCGCCCGGTTGAACGGACGGCCCCTCTTTTGTCGCAGTTGCCATAGCGGTCAAGCAGATCGGAACTCTAGAAGATTTGCCAGCCGCCGTCCTGTATCTTGCCGCCGGCCTGGTAGAGAGTGGTGCTGGGATACTCCCATACCCGGATCGAGAAGGAAGCATCTCTGCACTTGAAGTACGGCGGGCTCGACAACACCCAGTAGTTCACTCCAAGCATCGCCTCGAAGTGCTTGGTCTGAGGAGGCCCGTCACCGACCGTGTATTCGCAGTAGCCCATGAGCTTCAGGCCCTCGAACCTGATATACCACCACGGCGGCAACAGGTTGATGTGCGCAAAGACCGGCAGCGTCGCGCTCTTGAAGTTAGTGACTCTGATCTTCACGGCGCCGTCCGGATTGCACGGATCGAGGAAGAGCAATTGCTCGTTGCCACTGTGGGGCAGCGGCACGTCGAAGCAAAACTCGATGGGCTTCAGCTTCAGGCCTTCCGCTGTAGTGCCCGCCACCGGTCGTTTCGGGACAATGGACGGTCTGCATACATCATAGAACAGGCCGAAGGTCGCCCTCCGACATGAGTACTCCATGCATCCGTACCCTAGGGGCTGCGTCGGGATCGAGTCCGTCAGCACATCCGGGGGTCTCGGCCCGCACGGCCTCGGTCGGCATGTGTCGAGCATCAGCGCCCCACCTGCCGCGATACCGACACCCGGTCTGCAGCTGAACACCGTGACCGCTACCGGCGGAGAGGTCACTCCGTCCAGCAGTCCGCCGGACGCGCCGAATGCCTGAACCTCGAACACACCCGAACCGAAGTTCTGGGGATCGCATACGCTACCTACCGCGTTTGTGGGGCGAGTTGTGAACGCCCCATGCGTCCTCCTGATGTTCCAGAGATCCAGTGCCTGAAACCAGACACCCTCACCCGCAAGGAAGGTGCGTGTGGGAGAACAATCGCAGGGGCATCCTACCTGCGCGCAGAGAGCGGTGGCGCCAAACCTGTCGAACAGATCGCCAGTGTAGTATAGCCCTAGACAACCGTCGTCCTGTGCACCGGCCGTACACACAAGCATCGCCACCATGATCAGCAGACACCAGCCGAATCCAAGTCTCGCAGCCATTTCTCAGTATCCTCCTTTGCGTTTTCTCGACCAGCGAATCTGTCGGTATACTCACCAGGAGATGTGAGAGCGACCGATGCTAAGAAAGCAAGCTCTGACAGATCAATCGGTGACAGCTCTACCGCTCACTTGTCGCTGGTCATATTATAGCCGTAGCCACGCATCATATACCCAGTTCGGCGGAAAACTATTCCTGGTGCTGCACAAGAAAATGGGATCTTGCCTGCTGATCATCTCCACTGGCGAGTGGAGGTCGAAGCTACTGTCGTTCACAGGTTCCGCGCGGGAGGACATGCGGACCCCCCGGCACAATATACGTGATGGAGAGACCATCATTGACACCGGAGAGGAGATACGCCATGTTCCTGCGGATTGCCGCTGTAGTGGCTGTAGCAGCTTGTGCGACAGGATCATCTATGTCCCGGCCGGCCTTCGAGAGGAGCACTCCAGGCATGAAGAAGCAAGCAGACTTGATCATCTATCGCGACGACATGTACTACTCGGCATTCCCGTCGCTCGTGGTGAGGAAGAGCGGCGAGATACTGTGCGCGTTCCGACGCGCGCCGAACAGACGCGACCTCTGGAAGGGCAACGTTTCCCACACTGACGCGAACAGCTACCTCGTTCTAGTACGCTCCAAGGACGGCGCAAAGACCTGGACGAAGGATCCTGAGTTGATCTTCGCACACCCGCTCGGAGGATCGCAGGACCCATGTATGGTTCAGCTGAGCGACGGCTCGATTGTATGCACGAGCTACGGATGGGCACTCCTGCCGCCTGAGACGGTAGAGAAACTGCAGGAGAGCTTGTCTCACCCGCCATACGCCTTTCTCGGCGGTTACATAATGCGTTCCGACGACGGCGCGAAGACATGGATGGGTCCGTTCGTGCCACCACACGTTGATCTCGACGGTACGACCGACGCGCTGGGCAGACCGACTCCGGCCTATAACCGCGGAGCGATGATGCAGGGCAAGGACGGCAAGCTGTACTGGGCAGTGTGCTGCAACGAGCATCCCAAGGCACGGAACTCAACGGTTCAGCTTCTCATGTCATCTGACAGAGGGGAAACATGGGAGTATGCATGCCCGATCGCCGACGACGAGAAGGTGTCTTTCAACGAGACATCGTTGGTCGAGACTCGGAGAGGCGATATCGTCGCCTTCATGCGAACGGCGGATTTCGATGACCACCTCGCGGTTGGGCGATCGACAGACCGCGGCAAGAGCTTCAAGTGGGAGGACGGGGAGATCGTCGGCCATCCGTACCATGCCCTCAAACTCCGGGACGGTCGGGTGCTGCTGGTGTACGGATACCGCCACGTGCCATACGGAATCCGTGCCAGGTTACTCGACCCGGACTGCACGAACATCGCCGACGCACCTGAACTTGTGATCCGCGACGACGGCGGCGGAGGGGACTTGGGCTACCCCTGGGCGGCGATGCTCCCGGACGGCACCGTCCTCGTAGCCTACTACTTCAACCAGGATGACGGCACTCGGTATATCGCCGGCAGCATCCTGGCCCTTGAATGAGCGTGGAGATCCATCGTCCTGCTACCGGCGGGGATTTGTCATCTTGCGCGACAACGCCTCCATGAACGCTGGGTTCAAAGCGTCTCCGTTGCGCTCGGCAATCCGGGTTTCGGACCAGGCTTCCGCATAGTCGCCCTTCAAGTACAACGCCATCGCCAGGTTACCGTGGACGTTCGGGTAATCGGGGCGCTCTGCGATGATCCGGCGGAACTGAGCGATCGAATCGTCAATCCGCCCAAGATCGGCCAGCACGACTCCCAGGTTCAACAGGGCATCCGCATAGTTGGGGCTGATCTCGACTGCCTTCGAGTACTTATCCGCGGCTTCCTTGTATCGGTTCAGACTCTGAAGGGCGACACCGTAGTCGAAATACGCGGTCGCCCAGTCCGGACGCAGTTCGATGGCTCTCCGGAAGTACGGCAGAGACTCCTCGGGTCGGCCTTCATGCATCAGCAGATGCCCCATGGTCGCCTGGGCCGTCCAGGAGTCCGGGTTGAGCCGCAGCGACTCCTCCGCAAACGGCCGCGCTTCGTCGTATCGGCCCTGCTCGTTCAGCAGGGCCGCAAGGTTGTTGTGAGCCATCCATGACACCGGATTCTTCCTGATCGTGTGCCTCCATAGATGCTCGAAATCCTTATACGCGTGTGCTTGATCCCAAGTTAGGACCGCCAGAACGAAGAGCACGAACACCGACAAGCCCCGACGGACCGCCTGCTTCATCCTGTCACCCAGAACCACCAGGGCGGCCGCAACGACGGCTATCGGCCCAATGCTCGCGACGTACTGGTAGTGGTCGGCGACGAATGAGTACCGGAAGGTGTAGAGCGAGAAGAACCCGATCATAGGAACGAGGGCGGCCACGAAGAACACCAGCGCCGCGATCGGGCCACGGCCGACCATCCGTCTAGACCGCCACAGCACGGCCGCAACCGAAACCCAGCACGCCGACCACAGGTACTGAATCGGCTGGCTCGAATTGATCTCCCATCGTGAGTAGCTGAACGCGAGCCTCGCCGGCCAAACCAACTTGCCAATATAGAACCACAATGCTCGGGATGCGATCAGGACACGCTCCGGCATCGTAAAGTCGAAGTCCTCGCCGGTAGTGCCCTGCTTGTTCTTCTCCCACCATATCAAGGTCAGACCCATTGCTGTGCCAAGCGCAGCGAACGGCATCATCAGGCCCCACTCCCGCAACCCGATCCGCTCGCGCCTGAACCAAGACACGAGCAACAGCGCCGCCGGTATAGTACATGCAGTCGTCTTCGCGAAGAGAGCAAGCGCGCTCGCCAGGACTGCGAGTACGTAGAACCGCCAGTCGGACCGGTCACGGAACTTCATCCACGAGAGGACCGTCAGCAGATAGAAGAACGTGGAGAGCACGTTCTTGCGCTCCGTAATCCACGCGACGGATTCCACATGCACAGGATGCAGCGCGAAGACGGCGGCCGCCAGCCATGCCCCTCTTACCGAAAGTTTCCTCAGAATCAGCCACACCAGGAGTGCATTCAGGATGTGTAGCACGATGTTCGTAACGTGGTACCCGGTCGTATCGAGTCCCCATATCGCTCGCTCGATGCGGAAGGTCGTGTAGACGAGGGGGAAGTACTGCGAGGGAGCGTCTGTGGAGAGCCAGATACGCCTAAGACCGTCCGGCGCGGTGAGAAGCTCGTTTCCTGAGACGTACTCCTCGTCGTCCCAGATGAACTCGCCGTGGACTGCAGGCCAGTAGGCGACGAATACCGCGATAGCGATGAACGCCACCAGCAGGTAGTCCATGCGGGAGGGGCTGCACTTACAGATGGAGGCAGACCGCTCGGGCGATACCTTTGCCATCACTCAGCTCCCGGATCGGGCATCTTCGCGGAGAGCACCTTCACGAACGCGGGGTTAGCCGATTCACCGTTCCTCTCAGCAGCGTGGAGCTCGCTCCAGGAATCGGCGTACATACCCTTGTAGTAGAGCGCAACGGCAAGATAGCTGTGGGGGCCGACGAAATCGGGCTCGATGCTGAGCGCCTCACGCAGGTGGGTGATTGCCTCATCGAATCGTCCAATGCTGATGAGAGCCACGCCAAGGTTGAGTCGAGCCTTGGCATAGTCAGGCCTGAGTTCAATCGCGCTCTTGTATTGCTCGATTGCTTCATCAATCCTGTCGAGCCTACTCAGCGCGAAACCATAGTTGTTACGTGCGTCCGGCCAGTCCGGCCTCATTCCTATGACATTCTCAAGGTGCGGAAGCGCTTCGTCGAACCGGCCTCGGTCCATCAGGACCACCCCGAGATTCAGTTCAGCCTCCGCATAGTCCGGCCTGAAGTTGACCGCCTTTCCATACTGCTCGATGGCCTCCTCGAGCCTTCCGAGCCTCTGCAGAGCAACGCCGTAATCGAAGTATGCCTGAACCCAGGCGGGATTCAATTCGATAGCCTTCCGAAAGTACGGCAGTGCTTCATCGCCCCTGCCAAGATTCAGCAGCGTGCAGCCCATGGTATCCTGCCCCTCCGGTTGATTCGGATCCAGGCGCAGGGCTTTCTCGGCGTAAGCGAGCGCCTCCTCCGACCTGCCATCCTCGTTCAGCAAGGTCGCCAGGTTGTTGTGGGCCAACCATGATTCGGGGCTGTTGGCTACGGTGTGGCGCCAGAGTCGTTCGGCGCTCTGGTACGCATGCGCCTGATTCCAGGTCAGCACTCCGAGGACTGCGATGATCAGACCCGGCACGACGTATCCGACACCCTTCGGTGCTTTCAATCGCTCACCGAGCTTCGCCAGCCCGGCAGAGATGAGTGCGATCGGACCGAGGCTCGCGATGTACTGATAGTGGTCGGCCACGAACGAGTAGCGGAATGTGAAGAGCGAGAAGAAACCAAGCATCGGGACGAGAGCGGCGACGAAAAAGATGCCCGCCGCGATCGGTGCTCGGCCGACCGTCCGCCGGAACCACCACAGAACGCCCGCGACTGCAGCGCATCCCGCGGGCCAGAGGTACTGAGGAGGTTGCGAGAGATCGATGTTCCACTTCGAATAGCTGAATGCGAGCTTCACGGGCAAGATGAGCTTTCCGAGGTAGAACCAGAGCGCGCGGCCCGCGATAAGAATCCGGTCGGCAACTGTGAAATCGAACATCTCGCCGGTTGTGCCCTGTTTGTTCTTCTCCCACCAGATCGAGATAAGCCCGGCCCCGACACCGAGGGTGACAAACGGCGTAATCAGCGCGAACTCAAGCCACCCGATCCGTTCACGTCGGAGCCATGAGACGAGAAGCAGAGCTGCGGGAATGGTGGATGCCGTGGTCTTGGCGAAGAGCGCCATAGCGGAGAGCACCAGGGCCAGGCCGTAGAACCGCCAGTCGGCCCGATCACGGAACCGCATCCACGAGAGGACCGTCAGAAGGTAGAAGACCGTCGAAAGGACGTTCTTTCGCTCCGTGATCCACGCGACCGATTCGACGTGAACCGGATGGAGGGCGAAGACCGCCGCCGCAAGCCATGCTCCTTTCACCGAGAGCTTCCTGAGGATGAACCAGATAAGCAGCGCATTCAGGATATGGAGGATGATGTTCGTGACGTGGTAGCCGGTCGTCTTCAGCCCCCAGAGGGCGTACTCCAAGCGAAAGGTCGTGTAGACGAGTGGGAAGTACTGGGACGGTTGATCGACCGAGAACCAGATGCGCTTCAGGCCGTCGGGCGCGGTGAGGAGGTGGTTATTGGAGACATACTTGTCGTCGTCCCACACGAACCCACCGTGCATCGCGGGCCAGTATGCGACGAATACGGCGATGACGATTATGGCCGCCAACACATATCCCGTCCGCCTGAACATGATCCCGGGAACGACGGAAATGTTGCTCTGTGATGCATTACCCATTCCGGGCGACATCCTCTAGACCACTATGTTCACGAGCTTCTCCGGAATGACGACGACCTTCCGGATCGGCTTGCCCTCCAGGAACGACTTCACCCGCTCGCTCTCCATGGCGATCCGCTCCAACTCGGCGGCGTCGGTGCCGGCCGGGACCTGGAGGCGGTCGCGGACCTTCCCGTTGATCTGCAGAATCAGCGTGATCTCGTCGGCTCGGGCGATCTCGGGATCGAACGACGGCCACGTCTGCTCGTAGGTCGTGCCCGACTTTCCGAGTCGTTCCCACAGCTCGTCCGCCAGATGGGGAGTGATCGGGCCGAGCAGCAGGATCAGGCTCTCGATGGCCTCACTCATGACGGAATGGTTGATGGTTGACGGCTGATTCCTGGAATCCGACATGACGTTCAGCATCTGCATCAGGGCGCTGACGGCGGTGTTGAAGTGGAAGCGCTCGATGTCGGCGGTCACCTTCTGAATCGTCTGATGTGTCTTGCGCCGCATGTCGCGTTCGGCGGCGGTTAGTTGAGCGCCTTTTAGACCATCTCGCCAGTTCGCATCGAATACACTTGCGTTGTCGGTGACGAGCCGCCACACCCGATTGAGGAAGCGGAACGCGCCGTTCATCCCATCCTCGCTCCACTGGACGGCGTCCTCGAACGGTGCGACAAACAACTCGTATACACGGAGCGAGTCGGCGCCGTATTTCTCGGCCATCGCGTCCGGCGTGACGACATTGCGCTTCGATTTGCTCATCTTCACGAACTTCCAGATGATCTTAGAAGGTTCGAGTGCTCCGGCCTCCTCTGGGCTCAGCGGGATCAGATCGCGATCCTCTTCGTCGCCATCCTCGGACTCTGTGCACTCTCCGGCCTCCATCGTGCGGTGAGGCGTATGGGCGAGCACCATCCCCTGGTTCATCAGCTTCTTGAACGGCTCGACGAACGGCACCCAGCCCGCATCGTGGAGCACCTTCGTCCAGAACCGCGCGTACAGGAGGTGCATGACCGCGTGCTCCGCGCCGCCAACGTAGAGGTCCACCGGCAGCCAGTACGCCGCCCGGTCCTTGTCGAAAGCGGCGGTGTCGAGGTGCGGACTCACGTAGCGCAGGAAGTACCAACTCGAACAGGCGAATCCGCCCATCGTGTCGGTCTCGCGCTTGGCCGGACCGCCGCAGGTCGGGCAGGTGACGTTCACGAAATCAGGAATGTTGGCGAGAGGCGACTCCCCGCTGCCACTCGGTTGGTATTGCTCCACGTCGGGCAGCACGACCGGGAGTTGGTCCTCCGGGACCGGCACCTCGCCGCACTTCTCGCAATGGACGATCGGGATCGGAGCGCCCCAGTAGCGCTGGCGGGAGATGAGCCAGTCGCGCAGCTTGTAATTGACCGCCGCCTTGCCCTTGTCCTGCTCCTCCAGCCACTCTGTGACCTTCTTCTTGGCGACTGACCCGGATGTACCGGTAAACTCACCGGAGTTGATCATGTCGCCGTATTCAGCGTGGAACGTGAGTCCCCCCCAGTCCTCGGCATCATCAGGGACGTAGCCGGCAGGAGCGTCCGGATGCCTGATGACGGGCACGATCGGGATCCCGAACTTGCGAGCGAACGCGAAGTCGCGCTCGTCATGACCCGGAACGGCCATGATCGCGCCGGTGCCGTAGCCCATCATCACGTAGTCGGCGATCCAGATCGGGATCTTGCAGCCGTTCACCGGGTTGACCGCATGTGCGCCGATGAAGACGCCCGTCTTCTCCTTGTCAGTGGCCTGCCGCTCTATCGCGCTCTCACGCTGAGACGCCTTGCAGTACGCCTCGACCTCGGCCTTCTTATCGGGGGACATCAGCTTCTCGACGAGCGGGTGCTCCGGCGCGAGAACCATGAACGTCGCGCCCCAGAGAGTGTCGGGCCGCGTGGTGTAGACGACGATCTCGTCGCCCTTCTCGGAGTGGAAGATGACCTCCGCGCCCTCACTTCGGCCGATCCAGTTCCTCTGCATCAGCTTGATCGACTCGGGCCAGTCTATGGTATCGAGGTCCTCGATCAGGCGGTCGGCATACGCCGTAATCTTGAAGAACCACTGAGGCAGGTCTTTCTTCTCGATGAAGTTGTCGCACCGCCAGCAGCGGCCGTCCTTGACCTCTTCGTTGGCCAGCACCGTTGCGCACTGAGGGCACCAGTTCGCCGGCGCGAGCGACCGGTATGCCAGGCCGCGCTCGTAGAGGAGCAGGAATATCCACTGCGTCCACTTGTAGTAGTCGGGCGAGGACGAGTTGACCTCGCGAGACCAGTCGTATCCAATGCCGATGAGGTCCATCTGGCGCTTGTAGGTCGCAACATACTCGGGCACGGTCTTCTTCGGGTGGCTCTTTCGCTTGATCGCTTCGTTTTCTGCGGGCAGGCCGAACGCGTCCCAGCCCATCGGGTGAAGCACGTTGAAACCGTTCATCCTCCTGAAGCGGCAGGCCACGTCCGTAGGTATGTAGTTGCGGCAGTGCCCGACACTCAGACCCGCGCCGCTGGGGTATGGGAAGAAGTCGAGGCCGTAGAACTTCGGCTTGTCCGCGCAGTCTTCGGTTCGGAATAGATCAGCCTCTTTCCACCGCTCCTGCCACTTCTTCTCTATCTCCCGGAAATCGTACTTCTCAGCCATTGTCACACCTTGTTGCACTCTTCGTCAGCCGCCAGGGCGGGCAAGCACTACCCACAGCGCCATAAGCACGAGGAGACCGAGTCCGACGATCAGCGTCGAGACCACCTCTTCGCGTTTGAGCCTGAAATGCTTCACGTTCGCGGCGATCAAGGCAACGCCGATCGGGACCAGCGCGGGCACCGTATTCAGCCACTCGACGCGGATCACGGCGAACATCGTGGCCGTCAGCAAGAAGAACCCGCACCAGAAGGCGCCCGCGGTGTTCATTCTGAATCGGTGCATCACCGCGAAATAGAGCGCGAGGAAGACGAAGTCCCCTACCCCGATCATGCTGATCGGCATCGCACGACCCGCGACGGGCACCTGGACGGCGGCTGCCACCACTAGCTGTGGCTTCGTCGCAAGCAGCGTACCCAGCGGCCCATAGTTCACGCTCCAGAAGTCCACCACGGCGGCAAATATCGCAACCGGGAGGAGCACATTGACCTCCCGAATAACCACGCTCACAGCACTGCCCAGGCTCACCGCGAACAGAATGAGCTCCAAGTCTCTCAGCGCCGAGACCAGCACCCAAGGCACGGCGGGCATCTTCACCCCGACGAGCAGAAGGCTCAGCCCGACTACCGACAGCGCGAAGACTACTGCCAGCGTCCACAAGGCCCGCTGTCGGAACGGCAGCCCGGACGCGGCGCGCACGATCGCCATCTGGATCAGCATGAACAGGGCCACCGACAGCAGTATCACCCACGCCCCGGGCTCATCCTGGATGGGCGCGATCTGAGCGCAGAGTCGCACCAGAAGATACAGAGCGGCCGCTATCAGGACAGACCTCGCGCCGTGGAGCCGCACGTTCCACTCCTTCAGCACCGCCACGCGGCACTTTGACAAAGATTATACCACGATGTAGAATATGCGGACAAGGACGACTCCCCCGGAGGTGATGATGGACTCCCTGCGCATACTGATCGCCGATGACGAATCGATAATCCGATTGGACCTCATGAAGACCCTCGAGAGCATGGGCCACAAGGTCATCGCCGAGGCAAGCGACGGCGCGAAGGCGCTCGAACTCGCGCGCGCACACGACGTTGACCTGGCGATCCTCGACATCAAGATGCCGGAGATGGACGGCCTTGACGTCGCCAAAGCGCTCACAGAAGAGAAAATCGCTCCCGTGCTCCTCCTCACCGCCTACAGCCAGAGCGACCTCATTGACCGTGCGAAAGAGGCGGGCGTATTCGGCTATCTCGTCAAACCCTTCAAGGAAGCCGATCTCCTTCCCGCCATCGAAATCGCCATATCCCGCTACCGGGAGATGCTCGAACTCGAGAAAGAGCTCGGCGACGTATCCGAGCAGCTCGAGACCCGCAAGATCGTGGACCGAGCCAAGGGAATCCTCATGGACAAGCGCGGGATGAAAGAGCACGAGGCGTTCAGATGGATTCAATCCCAGAGCATGAACACTCGCAAGACGATGCGCGAGATCGCTGAAGCGGTCATCCTCACCCAGGATGTCTGAACGCGAAGCGCAAGACGCTGAAATACGCCGACTGCAGGGCATACTCGCGGAGAGGGAGATCGAGGTCGAGGCCCTCCGGAAGCTCGGCCAGGCGATAGGATCATCGTTCGACGTCCAGCGGCTGCTCGATGTCGTAGCGGAGATCGCGGTCCAGGTGACCGGCACCGACACCTGCTACATCTACCTTCTCGACGAAGACACCGACGAACTCGTGCTCCGCTCGGCGAAGGGAGACCCCTCCAAGAGCATAGTAGGCAAGTGGCGGCTGAAGATCGGCGAGGGCATCACCGGATGGGTCGCCAAGACCCGGCAGTTCGTCTCGATCGGGAAGGACGCCTTCCGCGACGAACGCTACAAGGCGCTGGAGACCGAAGACCCCTTCCAGTCCATGCTCTCCGTCCCGCTCGTCGCCGACGACCAACTCGTCGGGGTCATCAACATCCACACCAAGCCTTCGCACGAGTACACCGACGGCCAGCGCAGGCTGATGGACCGGATCGCCGAGCAGGTCGCCAACGCGATCCACAGCTCCGAGCTGTACCACCGCATGCAGGCGCAGGTCTCCCACCTCTCCACCCTGTCGGAGGTCAGCCGCTCAATCACGTCCGGGATGTACCTGGACGAGATCCTCAACCTGATAGTGGCGATGACCGCCGAGTCAATGAACTTCAAGATCGTGACCGTCATGCTCGTGGACGAGGACAAGCAGGAACTCGTGATCCGCGCAACTCAGAGCAGCAGTTCCGAGTACACGCACAAGCCGAACCTGAAGCTGAACGAGAGCCTCGCGGGGAAGGCGATCTCCGAGGCGCGCCCGATCACCGTCCTTGACGTGCGAGAGACGCCCGAGTACCGATACCCGGACATCGCCCGGCGCGAGGGGCTCTGCTCTCTCGTGTGCGTTCCCCTCCGCTTCCGGGACAAGATCATAGGGGTGTTGAACTGCTACACGGACAAGCCGCACGTCTTCACCCCCGAGGAGATCAACGTCCTCTCCGCGCTAGGGAGCCACGCCGCCATCGCGATTGACAATGCCAAGCTCGTCGTCCGATCCGCGATCGTCCAGGAGATGCACCATCGGGTGAAGAACAACCTCCAGACGATCGCGAGCCTCCTGCGCCTCCAGATGCACTACTCGAAGTTCGCCTCGGTCGAGCAGGTGCTCCAGGAGAGCATCAACCGCATACTGAGCATCGCCGCCGTCCACGAAGTCCTCTCGCAGGAGCAGTTCGACGTGGTGAGCGTCAAGACGGTGATCGAAAACATCCTCCAGGCGACTTCCCAGAGCCTGATCCCGCCCGGGAAGCATGTGCAGACGTCGGTCGCGGGCGCCGAGATCGTCCTGCCGCCCGCCAAGGCGACCTCCGTCGCGTTGATCCTGAACGAGTTGATCCAGAACGCGGTCGAGCACGGATTCCAGGGCATCGAATCGGGCCGGGTGGAAGTGGAGATCGAGGACATGGGCAGGGAGTTGATGCTCGCCGTGACAAACGACGGCAATCCCCTGCCGGAGGGCTTCGATCTGCGGAAGAACCGCAATCTCGGCCTTCAGATCGTCGAGAACCTCGTGCGCGACGACCTCCACGGGCGTTTCTCGCTTACCGGAACGGACCGCATCCGCGCCGAGGTCGTCTTCCCGAAGTAGGGCACCCAGGCTGTCCGGCGACCCTACTGCAGCGAGTCTGCCATGAATCAACTACTCGAGCCGCTTCAACAGCACGGATACGCTGTCTACCCCCGCTCCGTCAAGCCGATCGAAGGCGGGCACGTCTTCGTCGCGCGGCAAGGCGCGAGGAAGCTGATCGGCGTCGCCTGCAAGCGCAATTTCCCGCCGATGCATTCCCGCGCGTTCGGGCCGATGACGCTCGCCTCCGGAGCACAGGCAAGCCTGCACGAGCCGACGTGGGAGAACTACCAGGCCGTCCGGCAGTTGATGCCCCTCGGTCCCGTGAGGTGCGACCGAAACGCGTCTCTCGGCATGGGAGACCGGCTCGGGATGGCGACGCCCGCTCACCTGGACGCGGCGGAGCCCTTCCCGGTCTTCCCCGTGATCGCTCAGCAGTCGCCGAGGGAGCTGACTAAGACCCTCCGGACGTTCAGGGACGTCCTCCTCGACGCCGCGATGGGCGCGCTGGAGGTGGGGTTCGACGCTCCCTGGGGCGCGGACGCGGATCACATCAAGGACGAGGAGCGCCTGACGGAAGCGGTGCGCGCGGGGTACAGCATGTACACCCTCGATCTCAGCGGATGGGTGTCACCGTCCGATCCGTCTGACCTGTTTGATGAATCGGACTTGTCGGATCTGAGCCGCCGGATCGTACGGAAGCACTCCGGCCAGGGAGTCGCGGCGCATGCGACGTCAGAGCAGGAACTCCTACGCTCGGCGGCGGTCTACCAGCGCCCCCTCGAGAATGCCGTGCGCTTCCACCGGATCATCCGCGCGGCGATGCCGGACTTCGATCTCGAGGTCTCGATGGACGAGGCTTCGCAGGAGACCACCCTCGAAGACCACCTGTTCGCCGCCGAGTACCTCCACGCATCCGGCGTCGCGCTTACGAGCCTCGCGCCCAGGTTCCCGGGCAAGTTCCGCAAGGGAGTTGACTTCATCGGCGACGTGGCCGACCTTGCGGCCTCGATGCGGATGCACGCGCGACTCGCCCGGGAGATCGGCGGGTACAAGCTGAGCCTCCACTCCGGCAGCGACAAGTGGCTCGCCTACCGGCCGTTCGGGGAGGCCGTCGAGGGGCTATTCCATGTGAAGACCTCCGGCACGAGCTGGCTCGAGGCGTTAAGTCTTGTCTCGGAATACGAGCCGGAGTTGTACAAAGTGATCTACACAATCGCGCTGGCACACCTGCACGACAGCCTCCGGGACTACGACACCGACATCAACCTACGAGACCTTCCGCCCCGAATCCCGCCCGGAGAATGCCTGGACCGCCGCGACCGGAATCTCGTCCAGCTCTTTCATATCTCTTACGGCGCGCTGCTCGCGGAGAAGGGCGATGAGATACGGGCGCTTCTCGCCGAGCACGAGGCGCGGCACTACGAGCGGATCGCGACCCACATGCGACGGCACCTGGAGGCCCTCGCCTGACTTCGGCTAGGCGGCCCGAAGCTCCGGCCGAACGCCGGCCGCCACCGAGGCCTCCGCAGAAGGCCGCCCCATCTCGCCGTCCCGCCGACCTACGTAGCGCGCGACGTAGGAGTACTCCGTGAGCGCCTGAGGGACTTGGTCGCGAAACGGCGACTGCGTGGCGTACCCCACCAGTTGGTACTGAGCCTCTCCGTATCGGCGCCGATAGATTGCGCACCCCGCCGACCACTTGGGGCGCCCGTTGCGCTGTTCGTTCGCCGGATCGCTGCCGAAGTGCACCGTCACGGAGGTCTTTCTCGCCTCCACGTGCAGCAGCGGGGCTTCATCTCCCACCTCCATGCGAACGCGGTGAGGCTGCGGCTCCTTCAGGCCGAGCATTGCCCGGACGTCGGCCGTCATCCCCGAGTGGTGGTTCATCTGGCGCGCTATGGGGCGCAGGGCCTCCTCTAGGGCCGAGCGGGCGCTCTTCTTTCGGGCGCACGCGCTCCGCTGGAGCAGAAGGGCGCGCCTGTAGTCTTCGAGCGCCTCGTCGAACTCCTCACGCGCGGCCGGCAGCGAAGCGATCTGCTGGGGAGTGAGACCGTACTCGACCCCGTGCGCGGCCACGTAGTCCGCAAACAGCCCGATCCACTCACTCATATCGAGATCGTTGACCGGAACGTAATCGTCTTTCCTCGCCATCTGATGCCTCCCTCTGCCGAAGGGAAGGGTCCCCCTCCCGATCGGACTGTTCCCTCTGAGGATGGGAATGTTCCCGACGCCGAAGGGACGGTTCCCGACGCCGCGGGGAACCTTCCCTTCAAGGGCGGGAATGCTCCTGTCGCCGAAGGGACCGCTCCCGACCGCGGCGGGCGCACTTCCATTATCGGCAGAGCGCGGGGGATGCTGTAGGGAGTTCAGAAGAAGCGTTTGGCGAGGCTGAGGATCCCCTGCTTCCACGGGACGCGGTGGGAGACCCCGCTCTGTCCTTCGAACGAGGAGAGGTTGGCGAGGTACCACTCGTAGTTCCTGATGAGGGCGTCCTTGTTGGAATACCTGGGGACGAACCCGAGGACCTTCTCCGCCTTCTCGGTCGAGACGAAGGAGTCGGTGGAGGCGGTCTCGTAGACCCAGCAGTAGAGGGGGGAGAGCTTCAACTTCTCAAGGACCTTGAGCACGGCGACGGCGGGGCCGGCGGGGATGCACTTGATCTTCTTTCCGAAGCCCGCGCGGTCGAGGACGGCCTGAAAGTCCTCGCGCATCGTCGTAAACTCGCGCGCGCCGATGTTGAAGACGTCGTTGACCGTCTCGTCCGGCCCGGTAAGGCAGATCCAGATCGCGTCGCAGAGGTCTTCCACGTCCAGGAGTTGGTAACGGTTTCGCCCGTTGCCGAGAAGGGGGAAGCCCCTGCCGTCCTTGGCCCAGTCGTAGAACAGCGCGAAGACACCCAGCCGCTCCGGGCCGATGAAAGACTTGGGACGGACGATCGGGACGCACATCCCACGCTCCCGGTACCGGAGGCAGACCTCCTCCGCGCGGATCTTCGCCTCGCCGTAGGGCCCCACGCCGACCTTGGGGTCGTCCTCGTAGATCGGGTGGTGGTCAGGCACGCCGTACACCGCAGTCGAGGAGACGAAGACGACGCGGCGGACGCCCTCTTGCGAGGCGGCCTCGAGCACGTTGCCCGTACCGTCCACGTCGGTCGAGAAGATGTCCTCGCGGCTGTAGAGCGGGAGGGCGGCGGCTGAGTGGACGACGGCATCGCACCCCGCCATCGCCTCGCGGACCCGATCGAGGTCGCGGATGTCGCCTTCGATCGAGCGCACGCGGTCCTTCTCCGGGTAATCGAACGGGGCGATGTCGAACGAGACGACCTCGCATCCCTTGTCAAGCAGGTGCCGGACGAGGTTGATCCCGAGGAAGCCCGACCCCCCGGTGACGAACACCTTGCGAATAGGCTGGGCCGCGTTCTCTGCCGCAGGCATGTTCTACTCCTAGCCGAGGGCCTCGCGGGCGGCCTTCGCGCGGGCGACATTGTCCGCCCAGAAGCCCAGGAACTGATTGAGGGTGGGCGGGACGTAGATCGTGTTGATGTACTCCGACGGGAGCACGCCGTCCTCGTGGAAAGCGTCGTCCCACGCGGGCCAGATACGGCGGAGCGTCTGATGACGCAGGTGCCAGACGGTGCCCGCAAGGGGGAAGCCCTGCGAGTCGATGCCGTCCTCCAGCGTCGTCCACGATTTGATCTGCGGCCGGTCCCTCTTCATCTTTCGGACGTACATCGCCTGGATATTGCCGAAGTCCGTCGAGAACGGCACGTCAAGAAGGTCGGTGTTCTGGTGGACGGCCCTCTTCGAGGCGGTGAGCAGGCGATTCTGCAGGGAGCCGTACTTGAACTCGATCCATCTCGCCGCGCGCTTCGTGCAGAGCGTCCCGGCGCGGCTGATCGCGTCTTCCTCGCCCTCGGGGTCGAACTCGATCCCGGCCTGCTCGACGGCGGACTTGAACTCCTCGGAGTTGAGCGGGGGGGCGTCCAGCGACTTGACGGCGGCGGGCTTGATCTCCGACCTGAACGGCGAATCCTGGGGAAGCGAGTTGAGGAGCTGCTCGACGCGGTAGACCCGGATGGCATCGTTGAAGCGGCCGATCATCGAAGTGATGACCGATCCGCCGAGCCCGTCGTCCGCCTTCTCGCCGTTGCGCTTCTCCCACTGCCGGATGCCCTCGTTGACCGCGCACCATGTGGCGACCATCTGCGGGACTTCGTAGCTCAGGGTCATGTTGGTGAACATCCGCTCCTTCAACGCATCGGGGAAGTCAGGATGGTATCCGGCGTTGAACGCGCGGACGACGTTCAGGGCGACTGGGCCGGTGCATGATACCTTGAAGTGGTTGTTAGCCTTGCCGACCCTCGGGGCGGCCTTGGAGACATACGGCTCCCCGGCCCCTTCGAGCAGGATGTCGTCGAACTGCCTGACCCTCTCGCCAAGGACGGCGTATATTTCGCCGCCGGCGCGGACGCACTTCTCCTCCTGGTCGTGCCAGTCGGGCCGCAGTTGGAAGGCGACGCGCCCCAGGCCCCGCATCAGAAAGACGGGACGGAGCGCGAGCATCGCGTCCACGACGACCCACTCCGTAAACTTGGTCGCCCCCCAGTCGTCTGCCTCGTTCCGGGCCTTCTGGTCCCTGGCGATAACGGCGCGGACGGCCTTCCACTTGTTCGGGAAGCGGGTGATGAAGGCGGCCGCTTCCTCGCCGTGGATGTTTCCCTTGGCATCGAGGTCGTCCTCGCCCATGACGGCGATCGCGGGGTTCGTCGTACCCCCGAGGCTCCCGATCTTGCGGCATCTGGCGGCCTGCATGCCGTAGTCGTTGAAGAACTGGGTCCTGGTATCGCCGCGCTCCCACGCGAGGAAGAGCTTCACGTAGTAGTTCTTCGGCTGATACAGAGCCGCGAAGCACTTCAGGTGCTCGGCGATCGAGGCATACGGATCTGCCCCAGTAAGCTTCTGCCAGTCCTTCGCCCACGCGATGAAGATGTTGTCACCCTTGTTCACCGCAAGGTCTTCGAGCTTGATCTCGTCGAGGGCAAGGCGCGCGGCGTCCGGGGCGGCGGCCTCCCATTCGGCGAGCAGCTTCGCGCCCTCGCCACGCACCTTGGCAACGGCATCGTCGCTCAAACACTGATCGCCGTGGAGCGCCGCGCTCTGCAGGTTATGGCGCAGTTCGACGACGGAAGCGAGCGAATCGGTTACTCCGAGGAGGAAAGAGATGCACTTCTTCCTGGCCTGGAGGTCGGCCGATTGGAACGCGGTCGAGAGGCACCCTGTTGCGTCGTTGAACCTTCGGGCAAAGTCGGAAGGCGTGGTGAAGAAGAGTAGCTTCTGGCGGGCAAGTTCGACGTCCCAACCGGGCATGAAACCCTTCGCGCGCTCATCGCATCCGAGCACGAGGCAGCAGATCGTCTTTGAAGCGGGATCGGAGCAGCCGCACTTGCAGCAGCTCGAGGATGAATCAGACATGAATGAGTCCTCCGAGACAGAAGTCTTATCAGGGTTCAGCACCGAGTGGTCTTGGCGAAGCAGCCTTCGTTGCGCGAGGCTGCGTACGCTCGTACAGTCTAACCGAGCGGCGCTCGCGTGTCAAGCGAGGGTTGATCGGAGAGGCGCGATGTGGGCCGCCTCAAGGTGACGGCGGGCGCGCTCGCGGCGGCCCGAATCGACCGTGAAGGCCATTCATCGTCGCCCCGGAGCGAGTACGTTGACAGACGCCACGACGGACTACAACTCCAGGGGCTCTGTGGAGACTTCGCTACCGTCCTTGATCAGTACCTCGAGCTTCCCCTGAACCTCGGTGAGTTGACGGTTGCACTCACGAACAAGCTTCATCCCTTCCTCGTAGAGCGCAAGCCTCTCATCGAGCGGCAGCTTCCCGGCGTCCAACTGCTCCGCGACCTCCTCGAGCCGCGCCAAGGCATCCTCGAATGTCTGTTCGCTATCGGCCATCAGTCCCACCTCTCATGAGTCTCCTTCACTTCGGATATCAACCGCCCGTTCGAGAGCAGCGTCTCGATCACATCGCCCGCCGCGACGTTCGAGGCCTCGTGGACAACCCGGCCGTCGTCCAGCCTTCGCACCACGGCATATCCTCTGGCCAGCACTCGAAGCGGGCTGAGGGCGTCGAGCCGGGCAGCCGCCTTGCCGAGCCGGTTCTCACACTGCGTGACGAACTCCTTAGCAGACGAGGAGATGCGCATCGAGAAGGCATCCACCGTCTGCCAGTCGTCGCGCAACAAGTCCTCTGGATGGGCAAAGCACCTCGAACGCAGCGCGGCTTCGAGCCTGCTCCTTCGGTCGACGACATACTGCCTGAGCGCATCGGTCATAGCATCGCGTAGATGGGCGATCTTCCCCAACACTTCCTTCGAGTCCGGGAACACTAGTTCCGCCGCGGCTGACGGCGTCGGCGCCCGGAGGTCGGCCACGAAGTCGGCCAGGGTGTAGTCGGTCTCGTGCCCGATCGCGGAAACCACAGGCTTCTCAGCGGCGGCGATCGCCCTTGCGACCGATTCCGTGTTGAACGTCCAAAGGTCCTCAATCGAGCCTCCACCGCGCGCCACGATGACGACATCAACATCCGGAAGGGCGTCCGCGGTACGGACCGCCTCCACAACAGCATCCTCAGCACCGTCTCCCTGCATCAGGCTCGGCACGAGGATGATGCTCGCGGCCGGCCAACGCCGCGCCGCAATCGTGACGATGTCCCGAAGGGCAGCGGCAGTCCGGGACGTGACGACAGCGACCTTGCTGGAAAACCGCGGGATCGCAATCTTCCGCTCGTCCTCAAAGAGCCCCTCTGCCTGGAGTCTTGCTTTGAGCTGCTCGTACGCAACGTAGAGCGCGCCGACGCCGTCGGGGGTGACCTCGTTCACGGCAATCTGGTAGTACCCCTGTCTCTCGTATACGGTCACCCGTCCGCGGACGATGATCTTCATGCCGTTCGAGATTTCGAACCGGCCACTCTTCGCCACGTTGGACCAGATCACGCAGCGTATAGCGGCCGATTCGTCCTTGAGAGAGAAGTAGATATGCCCGCTCGAATGCCTGGTGAGATTGCTCACCTCGCCGCGCACCCAGACGTTCTGCATCGCCTCCTCGGTCTCGAACATAGCGCGGATGCATGCAGAGAGCTGGCGCACGGAAAGGACGCTACTGCGCTGATCGAGCGGCGACGATCCCTCACCGGAATCGCTCAGCACCGCACCTTCGTCGTCGAAGCTGATGGAACGGGTCGGCTTGTTGAAGGACATACCACGCACAGTATACGGGTCCGGGCCTGCTGCGGTCAAGCAGCCGGGGAGTACCTGCCGAGCCGCCAGGACTCATTTGACGGTATGAGGCGCGTTGCACCATACTTCCGCAGCGTTCAAGCAGGAAATATCTCTCCGGTTGTTGAAACCACTCTCTGATCGTTGACTAGCCGCGTGCTGTACCCCAGCAGGCCGCTCCGCTCCATGACAGGAGGGACAAAGCGATGACGGCTGAAGGACAAAGCCCCCGTGACCAAGGACTGGAGTTTCTCCGGCAGGGCCTGATCGAGCAGGGAATCGAGGCCCTGAAGCAGGCTCTCGAGCTGGACCCGTCCGATCCGCAGATCTACCTCTATCTCGGGCTGGCGTATTTCCGGCAGGACGACCTCGAGAACGTGATCGAGATTCTCGAGAAGGCGATTGACGTAGCGCCTACCTCACCGCAGATTCATTACAACCTCGGGGTGGCCTATCAGAAGGCGCACAACTCGACTCTCGCGAAGGACGAATACCTGCGCGCTCTGGGACTCGATCCGAGCTACTCCGCGGCCAAGCAGGCGCTGGAGCAACTGACCGCCGCGCAGGAACAGGAGATGATGAAGCCTCCAGACGACTCAGGAGAAGCCCCCGCGGAGGCATGAGATGCCTCCGGCTCGCCCGGCATCGCCTGAGAACATCCGTACTGACGTCATGAGACTGCGGCTTCTCCGCGCTCGCCTGTGCGAATACGGACGGCATCTTCCACCTTCGTCAGGAACACCTTGCCGT
Source organism: Armatimonadota bacterium (assembly GCA_017993055.1). Classification (NCBI taxonomy): domain Bacteria; kingdom Bacillati; phylum Armatimonadota; species Armatimonadota bacterium. The sequence goes on along the minus strand of JAGONM010000022.1, from coordinate 6,939 downwards.
CTCCGACGTCACCGGTCGAAGCTGCCTGGATGATGGCATCCACAGCCGCTTCTACCATCGAGCCGACAACCACCGTCTCCAGCTTCACCTTCTCAAGCAGGTTAACCACATACTCCGTTCCGCGATAGTGCTGTGTTTGGCCCATCTGCTTCCCGGCTCCGGTGACCTGTGTCACAGTCATTCCCCTCACTCCGAGCGCGGTCAGCGCGTCCTTGACGTCATCCAGCTTCGCGGGACGTATGATTGCTTCTATCTTGATCATCTCCGACTCCTCAGAACAAGTATCCTATCTCACCGTGCTGGGAGAGATCGAGGCCCGACTCCTCCTCTTCGTGCGACACACGAAGGTCGGAAAACGCTCCTGTAACCTTCAACAGAATCACGGTGGCAATGAATGAATAGGCAAACACGGTCCCGATGGCGATCAGTTGCTTTGCCAGTAGCGATGCATTGCCGTACAGCAGGCCATTGCCGCCTGCAGAGTTGATAGCAACCGTCGCGAAGATGCCGGTCGCCACTGCTCCCCAGGTCCCACCCACGCCGTGGATGCCGAACACGTCGAGCGAATCGTCGTAACCGAGCCTGCTCTTCATCGCGATGGCGAAGTAGCAAAGAACGCTCACGATCGAGCCGATTGCGATGGCGGCAAGCGGGCCGACAAAACCCGAGGCGGGAGTGATCGCCACCAGTCCGGCGACGGCACCGGTGGCCGCCCCAAGGGCGGTCGGCTTGCCTCGATGCCACCACTCAACGAAGGTCCAAGACAGAGCAGCGGCTGCGGCGGCGGTGTTCGTGACGACGAATGCGCTCGCGGCGAGAGCGTTCGCCGCAAGAGCGCTGCCTGCGTTGAAACCGAACCACCCGAACCACAGAAGCGCCGCGCCAATGATGGTCATAGTGACGTTGTGGGGCACCATGTCGTCCTTGCCGAACCCCTGCCGCTTCCCGATGACGACGGCGCACGCCAGGGCGGCAATCCCTGAACAGATATGTACGACCGTGCCTCCCGCAAAGTCCAGCGCGCCAAGTTCACGCAACCATCCGCCCGGCGCCCAGACCCAGTGGCAGACGGGATCGTACACCAAGGTCGCCCAGAGGACCGTAAAGATGAGGAACGACTTGAATCGCATGCGCTCGGCGAACGCCCCGGTCATCAAGGCGGGAGTGATGACAGCGAACATCATCTGGAAGATCATAAACGCCTGATGCGGTATCGTCGAGGAGTATGTGTCGTTCGGGGCAAGCCCGACGTTCCGCAGTCCCGCCCATTCGAGCCCCCCGATCAGATGCCACTTGTCCGGGCCGAACGCCAGGCTGTAGCCAAAGAGCACCCACTGCACCCCGACCACTCCGATGAGGATGAAGCTCTGAAGGATAGTGGCGAGAACGTTCTTCCGGCGAACCATCCCTCCATAGAAGAGCCCGAGGCCCGGCGTCATCAGCATCACCAGCGCCGTCGCCATCAACATCCAGGCAGTGTCGCCGGCGTTTATGCGGCTGTCGGCCGCCGACACAGGCATCGCGGTGATGAGGATCAGTCCCGCAAGCCCGACGCAGAACCGCAATGTCGCGCGAAATCGCATATTCGATACCCCCGAAAGTGTAGTCTCACTGACGCCAGTCTACGCCATCGAGGTTTCGCCGCCGTTTCGCGGATGTTAAATCGGTGTTAAGTCGCGCCCCCGGCGAGAGCTTTCTCCGCCCAGAACCTGTTCGTGCGGTAGAGGCTCTCGAACGTGCCCGCATCGCTCCAGAAGCCCTCAAGCTCCACGTAGTCGAGTTTCCCGGCGCGGATGTAGAGGTTGTTCACGTCCGTAATCTCCAGCTCGCCGCGCCCGGAAGGCCGGCACTCGCGGATGTATTCGAATACCCTGCTGTCGTAGATGTAGAGCCCCGTCACAGCGTAGCCGGATTTCGGTTCCTCCGGCTTCTCCTCTACCGCCGCGATCGCGCCGGCGGCGTCGAACACCGGGACACCGAAACGCCTGGGGTCCACAACTTGCTTCAGAAAGAGACGGGCACCGGACTCAAAGCTCCTCACCGCCGGGGAGATGTCGGCATCGGTAGTGTTGTCGCCCAGGATCACCCCAATGTCACCGCCGTCGGCAAAGTCCTCGCAGAGACTGAGGGCTTCCGCGATGCCGCCCTCCTTCTCCTGGTACGCGTACTCTATGTGGCTCAGCCCCAGGTCCTTGCCGTTCCTCAGCACGGAGAGAAAGTGCCCCGCGTGCGGTCCACCCGTAACTACCATCACCTCAAGGATCCCGGCCGACACGAGCGTCTGGATCGGGTAGTAGATCATGGGCCTATCGTACACTGGAAGAAGGTGCTTGTTCGTGGCGTAGGTGAGGGGGTACAAGCGCGTCCCCAGCCCGCCCGCCAATACGACGCCTTTCATAGTCTCGCGTAACCTCCCCCTTCGTCAGGGCTTGCAGACCTTGCACGGATCGTAACCCGCTTCGATCGCTTCGTCCCTGGACTTGAACTGCACGCGGTTCTTCTCGGCGGGCAGATGCCTGCACGTCGCACGATGGAACTTCTTGCTCGATTTGTTGCCGATGAAATCTCCCACCTCAGCTTTGGTGAAGAGACTCTGCCACACATCTGCCAGCGAGTTCGAAGCCCGCGTGAAAACCGCGGACGGCGCGTCCTTCCCCTTCTTCTCATCGGCGAGAAGGCTCTTCAGTTCCGTTCTCGCCTTAGCCGACATTTCCAGCGCGAACCGATCCGGATCGGTTACCCGCGCGAACGTCCCGCGCGTGCACTTGAGCGTCGAAGCCAGCGCATCGAGTTTCTTTGTAAATGCCGGGCGCGCCTCGCTCTCGAACGACGCCTTGTCCGCCCGATACGGATCGCATACCGCGATCACCTGCCACCCGATGATCCCGAGTTCCGCCTTCAGGTCGGCTGCCGACTTCCCCGATTCGACGGCTTTCCGCAGCTTCTCATACTGCGCCGCAAAAAGCTTGCGGGCCGCCTCGTCATTCTTCTCCGCAAATCCAAAGAACTTGTCCGGCTCTTCTACCTTCGGCCTTGCCGCCGAGATGATCTGCGTCCCGACCGCCGAGAACTGCGCCTTCAGGTCATCGGGCAGGAATCCGACCGCAGCGAGAACAACCGCTGACGCGAAGTCCGGGGGTGCCGCATTCTTTGCCGGCTCGTCCTGCGCGAAGACGCATCTGCCCAACAGCATCAGCACCAACACGTACACCGCAAGCCTACTCTTCATCCTCGACCTCCTCCTTCAGTTTGAGCATTCGCGCGTAGACTTCCTTCCTCGGCCGCGAGTAGAGCGCGGTTACATGCCTCACCGCATCCCGCTCGGACATCCCCTGAGCGAGGAACGACTGCAGAGCCTCCAGCACCTGGTCGTCAGACACCGGCTCGGCCGCGACGCACGACCCCTCGATGACCAGCGTGATCTCGCCCTTTGCTTTCACTTCTGTGAAGCGCGCGATCGCGTCGGAGAGCGTTCCGCGGTGAATCTCCTCGAACTTCTTCGTCACCTCGCGCGCGACGACCGCCTTCCTGTCGCCCAACGTTCCGAGCGCGGACTTGAGCGTGGCGAGGAGGCGCAGCGGCGACTCGTAGAAGATCATCGTGCGGGGCTCCGTCCTGAGCGATTCGAAGTACGCCCTGCGCTCTCCGACGGGCCGGGGAGGGAACCCCTCGAACGTGAACCTCCGAGTGGAGAGGCCGGAGACCACCAAGGCCGTAATGATCGCGTTGGCTCCGGGAACCGCCTCCACCCTGATCCCCCGGGCGATGGCGATGGCGATCAACTCGTGCCCCGGGTCGGAGATACCGGGCGTCCCCGCGTCGGAGACGACCGCCACGTCCTTCCCCTCCTCCAGCAGCGCGAGGAGGTGTTCCGCCTTCCGGCCGCGGCTGTGCTGGTGATAGGGGGTCATCGCCACGGGGATCTGGTAGTGGTCGAGGAGCTTCCGGGTGACGCGCGTGTCCTCCGCGGCGATCACGTCCACGCCCCGGAGGACGTCCAGCGCCCGAAGGGTGATGTCCGCGAGGTTGCCGATCGGGGTCGCCACGAGGTAAAGGGTTCCGGGCATCGGGTTGTCCCGATCCCCCGGCGCGAGCCGCCGGGGGATCAGCCGTTCATCTTACTCGCCGCCCGCCGGGATGCGGATCGGCTCCGTAGTAGCGGTGGAGGAGTCGCCTTCAGGGTTGTTCCGCTTGAAATCGTCGATCTCCGCCTGCTGGGCGGCCGCGAGGTCGTTCCGGTTCATCTGCTTGTACATGTCCCGGATCTGCTCCATCGCCTGCACGTTGTCGTACGCGTTGTCCGACGCGATGTCAAGGCTCTCGAGGGCCGCCGCCTTGTCACCCGCCTCCAGCGCCATCTTCGCGTGGGCGAGGCGCAGGTCCACGTCCTCCGTCGAGTTCAGCGCCTCCTCCAGCGCCGTCCGCCCGAGCTTGGCGTAGTTCTTCTTCTCCGCGTCCGTCGCGCCGAACATCGGCGACGAACTGAGGATCTCGTAGAGGCGCCACAACTGGATGCTGCACCGCGCGCGCATCCCGGTGTCCTCCCCCGCCCCGTCCACGGCCGCCTGGTACAGCTTGGCCACCTTCTCGATCAGGGCCTTCCGCTCCGACTCCGACGCGGTCATCATGCCGGCGTACGAATCGCGCATCGCCATGTACGCCTTCATCTCAGGGTCCATTATCTCGAGCGCCATCGCCTTCTTGAGCTTCCCGTAATACTCCGCCTTTGCGCGCTCCTGCTCCTGCTGGACGAACTGCTCCCGGTACTGCTTCTTCTTAGCCGGATCGCTCAGCTCCGTCGGCACGTTGCGGCTCACCCCCGCCGACTTGAGGATGACGTATCCCCCCGCGGTCTTGATCGGGTCGCTCACTTGCCCCGCCTTCAGCGCGAATGCCGGGTCGCGGAGTTCTTCCTCGAGCTGGATTCTCACCACCGGGCCGCGGTTCCCCCCGAAGCCCTTGTACATGTCGTCCGAAAACTCGCCCGCGACCTTCGCAAAGTCCTCGCCCTTCCGGATCTTGGCCGCCACGTCGTCCGCGCGCTTCTTCGCCTGCTCGTCGGAGCGCTTCCCGACCGACGCGACGGTAATCTGGCTCAGTTTGACCTGGTCGAAGCTCGCCTCGAACGCCTTGTCGTCCGTCTTCGCCGTCTCCGCGATCTTCTTGTCGAGCTTCTCCAGGATCAGCGACTTGCGAATCTCCTCAGCAACCGCCTCGAACTGCTTCCGTATCTCTTTGCGCTTCTTCTGGATGGTCATTCCCGGCTCCGCCTTCGCAAGCTCGGCCGCGAAAACCTTGTCGTCCTTGACCTTCTTCCCCCGCAGGGCCGCCTCCCGCAGGGACTTCATCTGCATGTCGGTGTACTCGTCTATCTTCTTGTTCAGCTCGCCCCGCGATACGCGCACCCGCTCCTTCTTGGCGGCCTGCAGTTTCATCTCCTGGTCCACGAGCTGCTCGAAGAGCGACCCGCGCATCTGGATCTCCATCTCCGTCGTCACCGGAATGTTCTGCCGTTCGTACTGCTCCATCTGCCTGCGCAGGATCTCCAGGTAGTAGTCCCACTTGATCTTCTGCCCGTTGACCTTCGCCAGCACGCCGACCTGCTTGTTGGCGCCCCGGCCCCCCATGCCGCCTCCGCCGAGCGTCATCCCCACAAACCCGATCGCGAATGTCGCCGCGATGATCAGCACGAGCCACTTGAGATACCTGGACATCTTCGTCCGCATTCCCTGTATTGACATGAACGTCCTCCAAACGGTGATGTTTCCCTGATCCGATGCCCCGCCGAGCCTCTATCCGTCCCCGATCATTTCATTCAGCGCCGCGAGGCACAGCCGCGAGCCCTCCTCGGAGCTCCCGCCCGGCTTGAAGTGCGTCTCGAGCGAGATGAAGCCCGAGTATCCGTCCGCCCTCAGCGCCGCGAACTGCCCCCGGTAGTCTATCTCCCCGTCCCCGATCCGCACGAAGCTCACCTTTCCGTCATCCCCGCGCACGGCGTCCTTCACGTGGACGTGCACCAGATGATGCTTCATCGCCTCGTAGCCCACGGGATACGGCGTCTCCCCCGCGCAGAACGCGTTCCCCGGGTCCCACACGCCCATCAGCCCCGGGGAGCCGACCGCCTCGATCACCCGCGCGGTCTCCACCCCCGTGCCCAGGTAGCACGCATGCTCGTTCTCGAGTCCCAGCACCACCCCGGCCCGGCGAGCCCGCTCCGCCGGCTCGATAAACGCCTCCACGATCCGGCTCTCTATATCATCGGTAAGCTCGCCCCGCTTCCAGAACGCGAAAACCCGGATGAACCTCGTCCCGAACTCGTCGCACAGCCGGATGCACCGCTCCAGCAGCTCCATCTGCTCGTCGAGGCCCCGGTCGTGCGCCCCGTGCGTCATTCCCTTCTCCCCGCCCTCGCCGAACAACTCGCATTTGAAGAACGGCGACGCTATGCACGAGACCTCCACCCCCCTGTCCGCGACGAGCTTCTTCGCGCGGGCGATGCCGTCCTCGTCCATGTCCGCGATGTTCACGTCCCACAGGCATCTCAGCTCCGCGCCGGGGACGCGGTACTCCTGCATCACGTCCAGCGCGTGCTCGAAGTCCTGGGATATCTCGTCGGTGATGACTGACAGCTTCACGGCGCCCTCCGGGTACAAATTCACCCGCTCATACTATAGGAACGGCCGAGCTTTGTCAAGCAGAGCGCGCTCCCCCAGGCCAACGGTAACCCTCTCGATACGCCGCGGGAGCGGCTACTCGAGGAGATCGGTCGGAGTCTGATAGTCAGGCAGAGGCCCCTTCGAGAGATTCACTTCCCCCAACAGCTCGCCCCGTCCGTCCCGTCTCGAGTAGGTTTCGAGGAAACCGTAACGAGAGACCCCCTCCGTCAGGTCGCGCTCCCCCAGGCCAAGGGTAACCCTCTCGATACGCCGCGGGAGCGGC
>JAGONM010000021.1 GCA_017993055.1 Armatimonadota bacterium | reverse complement strand
TTCGCAGATCAGTACGGCTGGGAGCGCTCCAGCGAGGGGTATAAGCGCGTGGTGGAGGCGGATGACATTGATCTCGTGGACATATCCACGGGGAACGACACCCATCGCGAGATCGCCCTCGCCGCCGCCGCGAACGGCAAGCACGTCTTCTGCGAAAAGCCGATGGCTTTGAGCGTTGCGGAGTGCCGTGAGATGATCAAGGCGGTCGAGAAGGCGGGGATCATCCACATGATCAACTTCAACTACCGGACCGTGCCGGCTGTCACGCTCGCTCGGCAGATGATCGAGAAGGGAATGATCGGGACGCCGTACCATTTCAGGGCGGTCTACCTCCAGGACTGGATCATGGACCCGGATTTCCCGCTTGTCTGGCGGCTTCAGAAGGACAAGGCGGGCTCCGGCGCGCACGGCGACCTCAACGCGCACATCATTGACATGGGCCGCTGGCTTTGCGGGGAGTTCGACTCGGTGTGCGGGATGATGAAGACGTTCATCAAGAAGCGGCCCTTGCTCAGCGCGAACGTTGTCGGGCTGGCGGGGGCGAAAGGCTCCGGGAAGATGGGCGATGTCACGGTTGACGACGCGACTCTCTTCATGGCCAGGTTCAAGAACGGGGCGATCGGCACCTTCGAGGCGACGAGGTTCGCGGGCGGCAACAAGAATGGAGTCCACTTCGAGATGAACGGAAGCGAAGGGAGCATCCGTTTCAACATCGAGCGGTATAACGAGCTGGAGTACTTCAGCCGCAAGGACAAGGACGGCCAGCAGGGCTGGAAGACCATTCTGGTCACCGAGGGGTCCCATCCTTACCTCAAGGGTTGGTGGCCTGCCGGACACATCATCGGGTGGCAGCAGACCTTCGTACACCAGGTCTACAACCTTATGAACGGGATCGCGGCGGGCAAGAACCCGAGCCCGAACTTCTACGACGGGCTCAAGTGCCAGGCCGTGCTCGAGTCGGTCGAGAAGTCGGCTGAGACTGAGTCCTGGGTGAAGATCAAGGACTGACCCCGATGCGGGAACAGCCGCGGCCTCAGCGCAGTCATAGAACAGGGCAGTCGGAGCGGTGGTCACGCGAGGATCGGCTTCATTGACTTTGCCCGGGGCGTGTGCTAACATTGCACGCGCGGCGTATTCTTGCGTCCGGAAGTCCGAGCTGTCAGCGCGCGACTGCGGCGTCACAGCATTAGTGGGAGGAAGGCAGAGCATGTCCAGAGGTTGGAGAGTCTTGATACCGGCGCTGGTGGCGATGGCCGTCTTGGGCGGGAGTTCTCTCGCTTACGCGCAGACGGAAGTCGAGATCGTTCGCCCGATGGACGGCGCGACAGTCCGCGAAGTGGTGAGGGTCGTCGTGCCCGCTTCTTCCGTTCCGAGCGGGGGATATGTCTCGATAAGCATAGACGGCCGTAGGAGAAGCGCAATCGCGAAGAATGTGGAAGCGGACGCCTTCATCTACGAGTGGGATACCAAGTCACTCGACCCCGACGCGAGTCTTCCGCTGGCGCAGCGCCAGCCTCGAGAGGGCGAACACGCCGTCACCGTGCAGGCCTTTGACAGCGCTGGGAGAACCTACGGGGTAGCGAAGACCATCACGGTGAACGTGAGAAACAAGGCTTCCGAGCTTATGCCTCCCTCAGGCCTGATGCTCTCGTACACGCTCAAGACCGGGGGGAAGAGCAAGTACCGCTTCACGTCGGTCACAAACATCAAGGATGTTGCAGGCGCACAGGAGCTTGCGGCTACTATCGGTCAGGAGATCGAGGGCGGAGAGCTAACCGTGCTGCAGAGCATCGAAGACCTGCGGCCCGACGGAACCGCACTGGTCCGCCAGAAGATGGACGGGGTGCTGAGACTCCTCCAGGGAGGCCGGAGTATCCCGGTTACCGGCGTGACCGCTAAGGCCACCTATAAGATCGAGGATAGGGCGGGCAGGACACTCGGGGTGATTCAGTCTCGGGCTTCGGGAACGGCTTTCTCGGTGGATCTGCCGAACCTGCCTGTGTCGCGTGTTCGCATCGGAGACTCTTGGACCGACGTTGACAACGTGTTCCAGGATGTCGCGACCGGCAGCAACATATCCATGCCCTGTTCGAGCACGCTTGAAGGCCTCGAATGGCAGGGCGGACATCCTTGCGCGAAGATCAGGACCACGTTTTCCGGGACAAGAAAGCTTCCCGAGTCGCCGATTCTTACCGAGCCCGTGCCGATGAAGGGCGAGAAGATCACCTACTTCGCGTTCCAGGTGGGTAAGGTCATCTCGAGTGAGACTACGGTTCTGATTACCGCGCCGATGGACCGAAGCACCGTCGCATCGATCAGCGAGAAGCTCATGAGCGCATACACCGCCAAGTTCCCGTCGCTCAACGCGCCGACTGGCGGGGATATGTCGCCGGGCTTTCAGGGGATGCCGAACGAGACGCCTCCCGGTGGGGAATCACCTCCAGGAGGGCTCTACAGCCCGGGAGCTTCAGGTGGCATGACCGCGGCAGGCCCGTCCTCGGATCGGGTGAATGTCACTCTGGAAGTCAAGCAGAAGGTCGAGTTGGTTCACTGAACCTGGCAGCGGCTGGTCGAAGAGCACTCTGTGAAGGCGGGGGATACTCTCCCGCCTCTCTTTGGTTCCCGCTAGTTGGTGTGCCAGGCTCCGCAGATTATCCAGGATGGTGCGAATGTCCGATTCCGCGATTGCAGAGTTAGAAGATGACGACGCCCCGGGCCGACAGCTTGAGCTACTGGAGCACCTGACCGAGCTGCGAACGAGGATTATCCGAGTGGTCGTATACGTCGCGGTGGGCATGCTCTTCGGGTGGATATTCTATAGCCGCTTTTTCAGTTTCCTCACAGCGCCTGTTTCTGTGTTCTTGAAGGGCGACAGTTCGTTTCTTATAACGGGGATCACTGAGGCGTTCAGCATCAAGATGCAGATTTCCGTCGTTATCGGCATAGTGCTGGCGCTGCCCCTAATAACGATGGAAGGCTGGCGATTCGTCGCACCCGGCCTGACCCGACGAGAGCGGCGGTCGGTCAAACTCGTGGCTCCGCTGTCAGTCGTGCTGTCCGCGCTCGGGCTTGTGACGGCGTACTTCGTGATGCCGATGGGCATCAGATGGCTCATAGGCCTCATCCCGAAAGAAGCGAAGTTCATGCCGAACGTGCAGACCAGCATGCTGTTCATCGTGAAGACGTATCTCGCCTTCGCCGTGCTGTTCCAGATGCCGGTCGTGCTGATGTTCCTCGGAAAAGTCGGTATCGTCACTTCCGATATGCTCACGCGAAACTGGCGACAGGCGATCGTCGTCATCGGCATAGTTGCCGCCGCCGCCACTCCGTCGGGCGATGCTGTCACGATGATGATGATGTGTGGGCCGATGATCGTGCTATACATTCTCAGCATCGGCCTGGTCCGCATGGTCGAGCATCGAGCGTAGCGTGGGCTACTCATTTTTTGCAGCACGAGGATGAAGGATTTGCGGACGAGCATGAGTAATGGAGCATGGAAGAGGGGTCGTCTCACTCCCTCGTCGAATGTTGGTTTGTCGGCCCTGCAACGGCCAGAATGGGCGACGGGCGGCAGGGCTCTTGGCGCAAGGAAAGGGGAAATGACATGACACGACTTCTGGTAGCCGCCGTGGCAGTTGCGATTCTCTCAGGCGCGGCGTTTGCGAGTCCTTCGTTTCTCGGTATCACCGGTAACATACTGACTCCGAGTGACGAGGTTCTTATGGCGGGAGATTTCAGTGCGGGGATGTTCATGGTGCAGAGCGACAACACGCCCTTCGTGATCGGGGCAAACGTCGGTGTGAACAACCAACTCGAGGTCGGCTTCGGCCACTATGATCCGGACGTTGCAGGCGTAGGTAGCAACACGTTCTTCAGCTTCAAGTACTCCGTGATCGAGGAGACCGAGGCGATTCCGTCCCTGGTGATCGGCGCGATTGACGTCACCGGGGAACTGGATCCGAACGATGACCCCGGGTTCTATGCTGTTCTGGGGAAGAATATCACGCCGTTTGCCAGCAACCTGATGGGTAAGCCGATCTCCCCGATCCATGCAATGGTTGGAATCGGCGGCGGCATATACAACGGCTTCTTCGGCGGCCTTGACTGGGAGTTGAACGAGCAGATCAGCCTGTCGGCCGAGTATGTGAACAGCCTCAGCCTCATGAATATGTTCGACAAGAAGTCAATGATGAACTTCGGCGTAAGGCTGGCATTCAGCGAGAGCCTGACTGCCTCCGGCGCGATAATAGACGGAAACGATTTCGCGTTCGGACTCTCATTCGTCAGAGCGGGCATAGATCTGTAGTCCGATCCTTGTGGCGGCGGGCTTCGGTTCGCCGCCTCCTATATTCGCGGCGCCTATCGGCGTCTACTCCTCACCACACAGCCCCCGGCATCAGCCGCATTTGATTCACGCACCCAGATTACGCTATAATGCTCGCAGAGGTTGGTTGCACAATGGCCTTCACTCAGCAGCATCAAACCAAGTTCATGATCATGACGTGGGGTTGTCAGATGAACGAGGACGACTCCACGCAGATGGCGAATCTCCTTGCCCGAGCAGGATTCAGCTCTACGAATGATCCGATGGACGCCGATATCGTCGTCCTCAATACATGCTCCGTTCGGGAGAAACCGGAGCAGAAGGTTCGGAGCAGACTCGGCGAACTCAGGCTTCTCAAGCAGGAGAAACCGAATCTGATCATCGGCGTGTGCGGATGTATGGCACAGAGAGACGGCTTGGAGCTGCGAAAGACGATGCCGTTCATAGATCTGGTGCTCGGAACCGCCAACATTGAGCGACTGCCGTCTCTCATCGAAGATGTGCGAAGTTCCCGCGGATTTGCATCGGCGCTCGATCTTCCATTGAGGAACGGCAAACGGCCTTCGAGCGCGCGTCATTCACGTTGCTGCTGTATCGAACGAATCATCGGGGATGTCGGACTCAGGATGTTCGTGCCCGTGATGTACGGCTGCGACAACTTCTGCACCTACTGCATCGTCCCGCGTGTCCGAGGTCCCGAACGCAGCCGCGCAGCATCCGAGATCGTTGCTGAAGTTCGGGAATTGGTGGACAAGGGCTGTCGTGAGGTCACACTGGTTGGGCAGAATGTGAACAGTTACCGCGGGGAGTCGGTGGACACGGACTTCACCGATCTGCTGGAACAGTTGAACGATGTCGAAGGGCTCCAGCGAATACGCTTCACTACCTCGCATCCCAAGGATTTGAGCGACAGACTCATCGAGGCAATTGCCGAGCTGCCGAAGGTCTGCGAGCATCTTCACCTGCCGATGCAGTCAGGGGACAATGAGATACTCCGCAGGATGGGAAGAGGGTATACGGCCGAGCAGTATCTGGATCTGGTTGACAAGCTGCGACTGCGCGTTCCCGGTATTTCCCTGACCACCGACGTCATGGTGGGCTTTCCCGGTGAGACGGACGAGCGGTTCGAGAACACCGTCACTCTCGTTGAGGCCATCGGCTTCAACGGTGCGTTCATGTTTGCTTTTAACCCGCGCCCCGAAACCGACGCCGCTCTCATGGACGACCAGGTGGACGGCAGAACGAAGACACGGCGTCTCGTCGAGCTGATCGCCGTTCAGAATGAAATCACCCTCAGGGGCAATGAGGAGCGTGTCGGCGAAACCTTCGAGGTGCTGACGGAGGGTCCGAGTCAGCGAGACGCTTCCAGATTGACAGGATATACCCGAGGCAACAAGACGGTAAACTTCAGGGCTCATCCCGGTTTGACTGGGGAGTTGGTCATGGTGCGCGCTTCCCAGGCTCACCCGTGGGGTTTCAGCGGCGAGATCGAGTGAAATGACTTCGAGACTCACCCCCATGCTCCAGCAGTATACGGCCGTCAAGCAGGAGCACCCGGACGTCATCCTCATGTTCCGGCTCGGCGATTTCTATGAGATGTTCGGCGAAGACGCCCACATAGCCTCTAAGGAGTTGGAAATCACCCTGACGTCGCGGGATGCCGGCAAGTCCGGGCGCATGCCGATGTGCGGAGTCCCATACCATTCCGTCGACCGTTATATCGCTCGCCTCATATCTCGAGGCTATCGCGTGGCTATCTGCGACCAGGTCGAGGACACCAAGTCCGCGAAGGGACTGGTCAAGCGCGAGGTGACCCGAGTCGTGACTCCCGGAACCGTACTCGAGGACTCAATGCTCGATCCGGGATGCAACAACTACCTCATGGCGGTCGTGCTCAGGAGCGAGGTATTCGGCCTCGCGGTCATAGATATCTCTACCGGCGAGTTTCTCGTGACCCAAATCGCCGGATGTCAGTCAGAGCAGCGGTTTCTCGACGAGATTGCCAGGATCGCCCCCGCGGAAGTCCTCGTCCCGGAAGAGTGCGACGAGCTATCCCAGCGCATTCAGGACTCGTGCAAGGCCAGACTCACCCGATTCTCTCCGGGTGGGTTCATGACATCGCGTGATGTACTGCTAGAACACTTCGAGACCTCATCCCTACGGGGATTCGGCTGCGACGACTTCACTGCGGGCCTCGATGCCGCCGCCTCGGTTCTCAGGTATCTTGAGTCAGCCCAGCCGGCAGCGCTGGCCCATATTCGGTCCCTTAGCACGTACTCGACCTCCGGTTTCATGGTGCTGGATGCGCCGACCAGACGGAATCTGGAACTCACCCAGTCACTGCTCGAAGGACCGAAGAAGGGTAGCCTACTCGAAGTGCTCGACATGACGGTCACTCCGATGGGCGGGCGCCTGATGAGGAGATGGCTCGAACAGCCGCTTCTGGACGTTCAGAAGATTCGCGGGCGATTAGACGCGGTGGGGGCACTGCATGAGGACCTTCTCATTCGCAGCGCCCTCAGGGAATCCCTTCAGAAGGTATACGACCTGGAGAGGTTGATTTCGCGAACCGTCGCGAGGACTGCGAATGCTCGCGACCTCATTGCACTTCGGGACTCAGTCCTTGCGCTTCCCGAGATCGCGGATTCTCTCTCGATCTCTCCCAACGACCTGCTTCATGGTCTGAGCTCATCTATGTCGGGCCTGGACGCTGTGGCGGGGATCATCGGTGACGCCATTGTCGAGGAGCCGCCGGTCAACGTGAGGGACGGAGGAGTGATCAGGGCAGGGTTCAATCCCGATCTCGACACGCTTCGCGGCGCTAGCAAGGATGGCAAGTCCTGGATCGCGAGTCTCGAAGCCGAGGAAAGACAGCGCACAGGCATCAGGTCACTGAAGGTCGGTTATAACTCGGTGTTCGGCTACTACATTGAGATAAGCAAGTCGAATCTTGCGTTGGTGCCCGAGGACTACATTCGGAAGCAGACGATGGTGAACGGAGAACGGTTCATAACGCCGCAACTCAAGGAATACGAGGCTGCCGTTCTAGGCGCGGAGGATCGCGCTGCCGAACTCGAGCACGATCTCTTCTGCGCAGTCCGTGACCGGGTCTCCGAAGAGGCCCAAGGAGTCCTTGCAGCCGCCGGCGCCGTCGCACAGGTCGACGTGCTCTGTTCGTTCGCGGAGTCAGCGGCGGTCAACCGTTACTGCAAACCGGAGGTGGATGACGGCCCCGGATTGGTGATACGAAACGGGAGGCATCCGGTAGTGGAACGTGTTCAGACCGGAGAGCCGTTCGTGCCGAACGACACCTTGCTGGACTGCGAGGAGAATCAACTGCTTATCATCACCGGACCCAACATGGCCGGGAAGTCAACATATCTGCGACAGGTGGCCCTGATCACGTTGATGGCGCAGATTGGGGCCTTCGTCCCGGCAGACTCCGCTCGAATCGGAGTCGTGGACCGGATATTCACGCGTGTGGGAGCGCACGACGAACTCCATGCGGGCCAGAGCACCTTCATGGTCGAGATGACCGAGACCGCGAACATACTGAACAATGCGACCGAACGAAGCCTGATCATCCTCGACGAGATCGGCAGAGGCACCAGCACATTCGACGGCCTATCTATCGCCTGGGCCGTCGCGGAGCACATACGGGGAATCGGAGCGAAGACGCTATTCGCCACTCACTACCACCATCTGAATGACCTCGCAGGCACGATGCCGGGAATCAAGAACTACCGCATTGCCGTCAAGGAGGATGAGGAGCGGGTGATCTGGCTTCGGAAGATCGTTCCCGGCGGCACGGACCGAAGTTACGGGATTCAGGTGGCGAAGCTGGCGGGGCTTCCGAAGGAAGTCGTGGAGCGTGCGAAGGAGGTCCTCTGGTCGCTGGAGAGCAACGGGACGTCGAGGGGACAACTCGGACGGGAGGTGAGGGTGGCGGCGCGCACTGAGAGGCTGCAACTCACGCTCTTTGAGGCCGAGCCGCATCACGTCATCGAGAAGCTGGAAGCGCTCGATACCAGCGTGATGACACCAATCGAGGCCTTGACTATGCTCTACGACCTCCAGAAGAGCTTGAGAGAATAGTCCGTACAGCTACGATGGATTGGACTCAGAGCCAAATGACAGCGCAATGGGAAGTCTCGTTGGAGCCCCTAATACTGCGACAGAGTGGTCTGCTATGACCGTAACCCCGAATCGGATAATCAACGTCCTCGACGATACGACCGCGAACCAGATTGCGGCCGGCGAGGTAATCGAGCGTCCGGCGTCCGTTGTCAAGGAACTGGTGGAGAACGCCCTCGATGCGGGTTCTGCGGAGATACGGATCGAGATTCAGGACGGAGGAAAGCGATTGATCCGCGTCACCGACAACGGGACCGGCATGTCACGGGAGGACTCGATTGTCTGCCTGCAGAGGCATGCGACTTCAAAGCTGCGGTCAGCCGACGATCTGTTCAACATACGAACCCTCGGCTTCCGCGGCGAGGCATTGCCCAGCATTGCCTCCGTTTCGCGCGCGGAGATTCTCACGCGCAGGGACTGCGACGACTGCGGAACAAGGGTCGCGGTCATGGGTGGCGAGGTTGTCGAGGTCGCCGATGCAGGAGCGCCGGTCGGGACATGCGTTTCGGTGCACGAGCTTTTCTACAACCTTCCTGCCAGGCAGAAGTTTCTGAAGACCGCGCAGACCGAGCTGAGTCACATTACAGAACTGGTCGGCCGGTTCGCCGTCTCACACAGCGAGACTGACATCACTCTCTTGCACAATGATCGGCAGATTCTCCGATCGCCGAAGTCCTTCCGTCCGGTGGACTCTGTGCTCACCGTATTTGGTCGGGATGCCGCAGAGTCAGTCATCCCTGTGGCGGGCGATGCGGGCGCGTACCGCGTGAGCGGCTTGGTCTCCCGGCCTTCGTACTCCAAAGCGAACCGCTCTGCGCAGATGTTCTTCGTCAACAGGCGCTTCGTCCGCAACCGCAACCTGATACATGCTCTGGATGAAGCCTACCGGGGCATCCTGCCGCAGGGGAGGTTCCCACTACTTGTCGTTTTCATAGAAGTGGACCCACAGATAGTGGATGTAAACGTTCATCCCACGAAGATGGAGGTCAAGTTCAGCAAGGAGTGGGAGATTCACAACCTGCTCTCAGTGAGCATTCGCGAGGCGCTGTCATCGAGCACCGTTGCGCCCGACGGATCGGATATTATCCCATTGGCGGCAACATCTGTGCAGCGACCGACGTTCGCTCCGTCGTCCACGCCGCAGGCCCAGGGTTCCGGATCCGGATGCCTCGATCTGGAGTCCTTCCGACAAGCCCTGCATACGCGGATGCAGGCTTCCAAACTGCCATCCTCTCCAAACGCTGAACCTGCACGTGCAACCGAACCGAAACCCACCGACCCACAGGACCTTCTGTCCGAATCGGTGGTCATCGGACAGGCTCGAAATATGTACATTATCGCCCAGAGTCCAGCGGGAGTGCTCCTGATTGACCAGCATGTTGCACACGAGCGAGTCATCTACGATCAACTTAGCGGCATGCAGGAGAAGCTGAGCGCACAGAGGCTCATGATGCCGCTCACGGTGACATTCGGTCACAGGGAAGCGCTGGTCCTCGATAGCAGGCTCGAGGAAATGCGGGCGATGGGGTTCGAGATCGAGTCATTCGGCAGGGACGCGTTTCTCGTTCGAAGCATACCGGCGCTGATCGCCGAGAAGAACTACGAGGAGATTCTGCGGGACACCGTTGAAGAACTCACGGAGATGAGCGCGTCTCGCCGGTTGCTCGTACATCGGGACGCGATCATTACCACAACTGCATGCAAGATGGCAGTCAAGGCGGGCGACCGGCTTGCCGCGGACGAGATGATCCGACTCGTGGAGGAGCTTCGTCGCACAAGCAACCCCTACCTCTGCCCGCACGGCAGGCCGATAGTTGTCTGCTTCTCCAACCACGACCTTGACAGACTCTTCGGGAGGGCATAGGCACGGGAATGACTCTTCGACAGAAGTGGATACTCTCTGCGATAATCTCTATCATGATGGCTGGCAGCCTCGCCGCTGTGGAGCAGACCAAGTTCCCTGCCAGAGTCGGGGTCGAGCGGATGCAGGACGGTTCCGCATACGTCACAGTTAGCGGGAGAAGGTTCATGCATGTCCAGCGCTCTAATGGGACCCTCAAGCCTGCGGATCGAGCGGCGATCGTCGCTGATAGACTCTCCGTCATGCTTCAGAAGCTTACGGACATCCGGGCCATATCCGCGAAGGCTTCCGGCGCGAACGGACTGGTCTTGGTCAACGGTGCGCTTCTTGCGATCGCAACTCCAACCGATGCGAAGGCGGCAAGCACGACCGCGATGAAGTTGGCGGAAACGTGGGTCTCGAACCTGCGAAAGGTATTGACCCTGCCACCGATCTATGTTGAGCCGGAGAGCATGCTGATCCCACTCGGGGAGAAGCGTACTCTCTCGGTAAAGGTATTCATACCCGGCGACATCAGCGCGGAGGTCGCTGATGTCAGTGTGGTCAGAGCGCAACCTGCGTCCAGTGCCGGGATGCTCCTCGTTGAGGGACTGACCGTAGGAGATAGTTCCATAAGAGTGCGCTGCGGACAACATGAAGTGAACGTGCCGGTGAAGGTGCGGAAGTATGCGGCCGCCATCAACGGCGGAGTGAAGGCCACGGTCACGGGCTTGAATCCTCCACAGTCTCTGGCACTTCGATCGATTCGCGAATCGGTTCACTCAATGATATCGCTGGAGCCGGGCGCGTCAATCAGGAAGACGGAAGTCCCTCAATCCGTATCTGTCCCCGTGCCAGGTCGGAGCACGCAGGTACCGGTGTCGCTTGAGGCGGAGGGAGTGGACTACCTTCCGGTGAGACTTACGGGCACGGTGGAACTCCAGAATCGCGTGATGCCCAAGGTCGAATCCGAGAGCATATGGTTCTGCAACGAACCCGAGACCGTGCGCAGATTCCAGGTGCTCTTCACAGGGAAGCTGGTCCCATCGCAGGAGTCTACCCGACTGCTCTATCACCACTTCAATGATATGCAGCAGTGCATGGGGTTTGTTATAGATGTTGTAAATCCATCCGACCAGCCTGCGGAACTGCACATAATCGAAGGTGTCGCGGAGCCGATGGCCGACGTTGTGGTCGTCGGGTACGTTGCGGGCAGGGATTTCCTGAACAGCTATCAGTCGCTGATCGGTCGCATTCTGACCCTTGCCCCCAATTCGAGACGCGTGCTCGTGAGCCAAGCGGTTCATCACCCCAAGACGGCCAGCGGGATCATGGAGTTCCGACAACTCACGGGGCAGCAGCTGGTCGCTCGCGTGATCGCGAAGCCGGAGACGCAGCGACTGGCGGACGACCCGCTCGGTGTTGACCTGCCGTTGACAGGGTTCGATCCAGCGAAAGTCGCCTATTCCGATGGTGTCTTTCCGAGACCTTGGAAGATCGTGGACGCGGAATACACAGTAGGGAAGTCGTGGCAATTCATTCGACTGGGGAAGAACCCCATCCAGCACGCTACTCTCGATAGAGTGCTGTATGGCTTCGGAATCACATACGATATCCGCCTGACGATCGATAATCCGACCGACAGGCAGCAGATCGTTGAGGTTCTCTTTGAGGCACCCGCCGGTCCGGCCGCTGGAATCTTCCTTCTAGATGGCACCTACTCGGAAATCAAACGGATGCATCCGCCGGACGAACGGGTGATCGGTAGGTATACGCTGCAGCCGGGGCAGACCCGCCGGAGCACGATCCGGACGATACCCTTGTCCGGGTCAGCATATCCGGCGACTTTGATCGTACGAGTCGCGAAGTGAGATCCTTCCTAGAGGAGTGAGTGTTTTGCTGAAGCAAGCAAGGATACTCTGGTGCGACGCAGAGGCCAACATCAGCCGCATGGCCGACGTCGAAGGCGTTCGCCGGATCGTAGAGAGCGCGAAGCGGGCGAGGATCAATGCGATAGTGGTGGATGTCAAACCGCTAATCGGAGAAGTGCTGTACAAGAGTGCTGTCGCGCCGAGACTTACGCAGGTAGAGGGATTCGCCTACCCGGGCGATTTTGACCTGCTCCAGGTGATGATCGCTGAAGGGCATGCACGTGGCATCAGGGTGCACGCCAATATCAATGTGTTCTCCGAGGGCCACAGGCACTTCAGGCAGGGACCCGGCTTCGATCGTCCGGAATGGCAGGTTGTCTCGCACGAGGGGTTGTGGCGCATATCGATCGGAAAGGCTGAGTTTGAGGCATCCTCGGTTGACAGGCCGGATTTGCGTGAAACGGTCAGCATCTATACCTCCAGGAATGCGGCATCTCCCTCCGGCGAGGCGAGAACCTTCGTTACGGTGAGCAGAGACTGCGTCAGGGCGGTATCTCCGGAGTATGCTCCTCCTGAAACTGACGGGTGTGTGATTGCGATTCCCGAAGGTCAAGCGCGTGGAATAGCCACTGAGGACAGGGTGAGTTTCTCAGCATCTCCCGTGTTTCGCAGGATGGCCGAATCGCGCCTGCCATCCTACGGCGTATTTGTGAACCCGATCGGGCCGGCCCGCGAATACGAGTTAGATATCGTAGCGGAGATCATGAGTGGCTATCCGGTTGACGGTATTGTCTTCGACCGAATGAGATACCCCAACCTGCATGCCGATTTCAGCGATCTCAGCAGGGAGCGGTTCAGTGCGTGGCTCGGCGACTCATGCCTGATGTGGCCCGACGACGTATTCCGAATCAACGACAGGCCCTGGCTTCCTGTGGTGCAGGGCAAGTACTATCGTGAGTGGCTCGAGTGGCGAGCCCACCAGATCAAGGACTTTGTCGTGGATGCGACTCGTATCTGCCACTCGCTCCGTCCGGGAGCAAAGGTGTCCGCGTATGTCGGCTCTTGGTACGATCACTACTACAACGAAGGTGCAAACTGGGCCAGTGAAGGATACCATGCCGGGGCTCCATGGATGACACCTGCGCATAACCGCACCGGGTATGCCGAGTTGCTCGACTTCCTGTGCACTGGCTGTTACTATCCGATTGCGACGGTAGATCAGGCCAGGCGCGCAGGCCGTCCAGAGGGGGCAACAGTGGAGGCGGCCTGCAGGAGATCGCGCAAGGCAGTGAGGGGTGCATGCCCCGTATACGGCGGTCTGTACCTGAGAGATTACGAGAAAAGCCCTAACGCCTTCGAGTCCGCGGTCCGCGCAGCGCTCGCGCATAGTGATGGAGTAATGCTCTTCGATCTCGTCTACCTTGAGAAATACCACTGGTGGCCCATTGTGGAGCGGTTGTTCGACGAGGAGGCTGTTGCGCCGCATGATGAGGATTTCTGATATGAGGCGAGCATTCTCGTTTGCCCTAGTGACGATCAGTACGTTTGTAGCTTCAGTCTCATGTGCGGGGTTGGACGAGATCGCGCAGGAGAGCCACCGGATCCGCATCCATAACGCTAAAGGGGGGCTGGTTCAGGTCAGCGTAGACCGGGGGGAATCTTACACCACCGTGGGGCGAGTTACGCTGCCGGCGGTGCGGAGCATGCCTGGTTTCGCCGCCGGTGAGTACGCCGATCCAGGGACGGTAGCCGCAATCGCGGTTCACGCAATCCGCATCAGGTCGGGTAATGCCTCACCACGGAATGCATGGCCTCCGGTGTTCAGTATTATACCAAGGGAGTTCGAGTCACCCTCGACCGGGTATGAGAACGGTTCGTCGGGGATATACACTGATATCCCGGCGGGCACGGCTATCTTTCGGAACCTGTCGCCGCTCGTGGGCAACCCTGTGTTCTTGGAGGTCAATGGCAGGCTCAGCCCACTTTCGAGGGACTACATGCCTTCCAGCGGTGACAAGCTCGTCATCACCGTGCTTGTTCCGAGGAGGCGTCCGTCCGAGATCGTCATCGAGAATCGCCGCGGCGGCGCAGTGCAGGCCGTCTACGGCGACAGCATCGAGAGGATCGCCGTTGTCGAGAAGCCGGTGGCGGGTACCGGGCGTTTCGATGCCACGGAGTACACCGGCGTAGGGTGCATCAACACAAACCATTGCGGTGTGATAACCGTCTCCACAGCCCCGCGAGTCGGTCAGACGGCAAGGCACGGTGAGCAGAGAGGGGGATTTCAGATACTCCCGTCCCGGCATGCACACCGTATCGGAATGATCCCTCAGTACATGGTAGTCGCACCCATAGATGCGGGTTCCGCCACTCTGGAGGGTCAACCGCCTCTGTTCCAGGGGTTTATCGGCCTCGCTAGTGATGCTGACACGCCAGGACGTTCCTTCGGTGTCGAGGTGCGGGCCGGAGGTGTTGATTGGCTACCCATCAAACAACTGATCGGTAAGAACGATCGCTCGCTGGTCGACTATCGGGGAGTAGGTGAACCGATGACACACCTCCGCCTCATATTCCCTGATGCCTCAGAAGAGTGGCTCGCTCAGCAGGTTCGCAAGGCTGCCGAGAGTCATGTAGTTCGAAGCTACGGCGGACAGAGGTCAGCCGGTGACGAGTTCAACTTCGCTCTCTCCGGATCGGATCTCTCGGCGGTTCAGACGGCATCGCTGTTTGTGGACGGTGAGTTTCGCGGCATCAGCACTAGTCCGCCGTTCACTTTCCGCATCAACACGCTCAAGTACAACCCCGGCGAACACCGCGTCGAGATCAGGGGCTTGAACGGAGCAGGCCTTGTCGTCGCGACAAGCGAGAGCTGGTTCTACACAGTCAGCCCAGAGGAGGCGCGTAGGCCGTCTGTTAGCCCTGGTAATTCCACGGATTGACCGTCCGCGCGAGCGGGGATATAATGGATTCATTATGGACAGAAGAACTATTTCGATTCTCATTGCCTTCGTCTTTGTCCCGCTCGTTACGGGGATCGCGCCATTGTTCGCGCAGCGGAGTGACAGCGATACCTGCTCACTCGCGTACGGGTTCGGTCAAGGTGAGGTCATAAGGTACAGAATCATCCAGCGGATTACCGGCACCCGGACTCTGCCGGGCGCTACGACTCCTACTCCCGTGGAGAGCGAGTTGACTGCGGTGATAGCCGTCCACCTGATCAAACCCCTGGCCGCCGGGGGCATGGAGATCGCTGCGGATACCGAGTCGGCGTCCCTGAAACTGCCGGGCAGAGGCTCCCGCAGCCTGCCTCCGTCGAAGCAATCGCGGGTTTATCGTATTGACCGGTCCGGCAGGCTGGTCCCGCAGACGCAGGGGAGTGAGACGCCCAAACCGACTGCGAGCCGTTCTGTACTGGATCCTGCATGGATTGAGCCCATCGTGATTCTCGGCGCGCTTCCGCAGAAGCCGATTGCACCAGGGGGTGAGTGGTCGGAACTCGCCGTCAACCCGCTCCATGTGGGTTCGAAGATCAAAGTGACTTCGAAGCTAATGGAGATCAAGCAGACGGATGAAGGGCCGATTGCTATCATTGAGCAGATGCTCGGTTCAGCGGAAACCGAGGCCGAGGATAACCCCGAGGAGGAGGGGAGCCGGGTGCAGGGGCGAGTCGTCCTGAAGTTTCTTGCTGACAGGGAGCGGGTCATGTCGGCCGCCGGGGAGTTGAAGACCGTGGTCCGCGCACCGATGGGACTCCCCGGGTTGCCTGCAGGAGACCTCCCGATGGGGTCGGCGACGGCGCTCAGAGTCGAGCAGTACCAGACCAAGATTACAGTCGAGACACTTCCCCCAAACGCAGGGACGTCCGGGGAGAAATGATGCGCCGCGGGACGGTACCTGCGCAGCAAGCTGAGGAGATCTGACCTATGGGTCATGCCGCAACGGTCGTACTGGGCATAGCTTCTGCCGGTGCGCTTGCGGGCATTCTAGTGGGTCTGTTGGCGCACCGCGTCATCGGCGATTACATTGAGGGAGCCATCAGTGCATACGGGTGCATCGTCTACACTGGCCTGCTCATCGGGCTGATATCGTCCGTGGCGGTCTTCCGGTCGTGGTGGCTTCTGCTTACGGTATCAATAGCGGTCGCGGTATGGCTCGTGCTCTCGAAGCGTACAGAAGTCAATGATCGTTCCCGCTTCTATGAGGAGCGAGTCAGGCAGTATAGGGAGGCGCTGGAGGCTGACCCGAACAACCTGGCAGCCAGAAGCCGCGCCGCTGATGCGCTCTACAAGCTCGGTCATGTAGACGAGGCGATTGAGCAGTATTCCGAGGTGGTACGCCTCGCACCAGGCAGCACCGAGGAGGCTCACAGGCTAATGCAGCTTCTCCGAGAACGCGACGATCAGTGTGTAACCTCTGTTCTGTGTCCCGAATGCAGACACAGAAACCCGAAGGGCAGGCTCCATTGCGCTGACTGTGAAGCAAGCCTTGAAACTGCGAACAGGATGAGGATTTCGCTGGAGGCTGCATCTCTCTCGCGCTATCTGTCCCTCATTGCGGCCTGGGCGACCGTTGTGACGGTTGTGCTTCTCCTTGGAAGCGCCCTTTCACCGATTCAGCAAATGGTCGCCGCGTCTACGGTCATGCTGGTTGTGCTAATCGCGTTCTTAGTGCGGATGCACGTGGGTTGGTAGTGTCCGATTCTCTTCAGCAGCGAGGGGTACTGGGGGCATAGATGTCGAAAGGCAGCAGCGACAGACTACGTCGGCTTCCGGCCATCGAGAAGCTGGTGAGCGATCCTTCGATGGAATCGCTCCGAGCGTCCATACCTCGATCCGTTCTCCTCCAGGCCGCCCGCTGCATCGTGGATGATCTTCGTGACAGGTCAAGCAGCGGTGAGATGTTGGCGGATTCCGATCTTTCGCTTCAGTCGATCTTGGCCGCTGTGCGTGAAGCGGCCTTGCGGATGGCGCGAAAATCTCTGCGCCGGGCCGTGAATGCGACCGGAATCATCCTGCATACTGGTCTGGGGCGAGCCGTTCTGTCCGATGCCGCTCGGGATGCTGTCATGGAGGTAGCCTCCGGCCACTCAACCCTGGAGATGGACGTCGAATCGGGATCGAGGGGGTCTCGCTCAAGTCACTACTCGGATATGCTGTCGCAACTATGCGGTGCTGAAGCGGCACTCGCCGTCAATAACAACGCCGGCGCAGTGCTTCTCGCCCTCAACACGCTTGCGTTCGACGCAGAGATCATAGTGTCCCGAGGACAGCTTGTCGAGATCGGCGGGTCGTTCCGGATGCCCGAGATAATGTCCCGCGCGGGTGCCAGACTAGTGGAGGTTGGGACGACGAATCGAACCAACATTTCCGACTACGAGCGCGCGATCACAGAGAAGACGGCGGTCCTGCTTCGAGTGCATCCGAGCAACTTTCGTATCGTCGGTTTCGCTCAAGAGGCATCGCTCTCCGAGATCGCTGATCTGGGAAGACGATACGGGATAACGGTGATGGACGACGTCGGCAGCGGGGAGTTGCTCGATCTCTCCTCGTTCGGAATGCACGCCGAGCCACTGGTGGCGGAGAGTCTCGGTGCCGGATCTGACATCGTAACGTTTAGCGGCGATAAACTCATGGGCGGGCCGCAGGCGGGGCTGATCGTAGGCAGGCGAGATCTAGTTGATGCCATGGCCGTCAATCCCTTGGCGCGCGCCCTCAGACTCGACAAACTCGTTCTCGCAGCGCTCGAGGCCACATTACGCCTCTACCTCGAACCCGACACAGTCGCCACCAGTATACCGTCTATCCACTGCATGACTCGACCCTCCGATGAGGTCGCCCGAGAAGCCGCGCAACTGAAGAAGAAGTTGGATTCACTAAGACTGCCTGACGTCTACGCGGAACTCCGAACAGGAAACTCCGAGGTCGGAAGCGGATCTCTGCCGGGTGAGCAGATTCCGACCACGCTCGTGGCGATCATCGCAGCCGACCTCTCCCCCGATGCCATCGCTCTCGCTTTCCGCCACAACGACCCGCCGATATTCGGCAGAGTGGCCGACGGCGCATTTCTCCTCGACCTCCGCACGATCCTCCATGGTGAACTTGACCAGATTGTCTGCGCGGCGTCCGGAGTTTTTCGAAACTGACCTTCTGAGCGAAGGCGCACACACCGATAATTACGATCGGATACTGTCCAGATAAGGAGCGGGGCATTCGGCCTTAACGGCTGATCGTTCCTCTATTCCGCGATTACTGCAAGGAGGATTAGTTTTGAACCGAAATCTATCGGATGATGTTACGCAGAGTATCGCTCCGGAGATCCGTGAATCGGACGCGACTACCGATGCGGCTCTGGGAATGCTGAATCTGCGTTCGGCGAAGCTCGGCGCTCCTGACGGGCACAGTGAACGTGTGGCGAGCTATGCCGTGGCGATGGGAAAGCAGCTTGATCTCAATGACAAGATGCTTCGTAGTCTGCAGCGCGCCGCGGTACTTCACGATATCGGCAAGGTCGGAATCTCGTCATCAATCGTGGATAAACTTGGGAGGTTGACCGACCGAGAGTTCGAGATCATGCGACTGCACTCCACCATTGCGATCCGGATGCTAGAGCAAGTCAACGGACTTGAGGATGCGCTTCCGATGATCAAGCACCACCACGAACGCTTCGACGGGAAGGGATACCCGGATGGACTCGCCGGGCACGAGATTCCACTGGGTGCGCGCATCATAGCGGTGGCCGAAACCTTCGATATACTGGTGTCGGACGTACCGTGGCGTGAAGCTCTCCCGCTGAACAGCGCTGTGCAGGAGGTAAGAGATAACTCGGGTACCCAGTTCGACCCAATTATCGTCGATGCATTCCTAACCGCGCTGAATGCGAACGCCATCCCGATTTCGGGTCAAGCTGCAGGAAACAGAGACGAACCGCTGGAGCACGGCAGGCCGAACTAGCGGGGTCGCGTGTCCTTGACATACCTATTGCACCCCCGTATACTTGACCCTGTGCTCTGCAAAGTTGAACGCAATCGGGGGCGGATTGGGTCTGGTGGCTCGCCTGGTCTTCAAAACCTGTGTGAGGCCTGAAGAGGGTCTCAGGTGGGTTCGATTCCCACACGCTCCCGCCATGTCCCGCGTCACTCTTCACCTATCGTAAAGACGCTTTCCAGATCGTGTTTCGAATAGGTCTGGAAAGCCATGTGTGTCTGGGTTCCCAGGATCGCCGGCATCTTCAGCAGGTGTTCGGTCACGACCGACGCGAGTTGATCGTATTCCTTTACACGCACTACTGCGACGATATCGTAGTCGCCCGAAATTGAATAGACCTCGGCGACGCCCTCGATGTCAGCCAATGCCTGAGCCGTCTCCGGGATGCTCGTTCGATCAGCCCTGATCATCACGATCGCGGTCACCATGTTGGCTATCCTCCCAGCAGGTGTGATGGGTAACTCTACGGGATGTTCCACGTTCTGGGCAGAGTCTCCTGTATAGGTAGGACGCTGCTCAGTAGATTCGGCAAGCGGTCCTTCCACTGGAACGGAATCGCTATTGCATTCTGTGGCGTCTCCTTGTATAATGACAACGATGCGTGGGGGTTTAGCTCAGTTGGGAGAGCGTCACGCTGGCAGCGTGAATGTCAGGGGTTCGAATCCCCTAACCTCCACCATTTTCTTTGATCTCCGATGCTGACAGGATCGTCCAGTGAAGTCGCAGGGATGCATGCATCCAGACAGGTCTTCGACAACCCAACTATCCGGTCCCTGCAGATTTCGCTCTATGCGTTATTCTGCCGCGAAGTTCCTCTCGACCCTCGCTCTGGCCGCTATCCTATCCGGATCGGTCTTCACTCCCAAGACCGCTGCCGGTGTCGAGCCGGCATCGCCGACTCAGACCCTTCTGCCGATGCCGGACGTTCTCATGCTCGTACTCGTTACGAAGGACTTTGATTCCGTTTCATTCGCCTATCCGCGGGCGGTGGAGCAGTCGAAGGCGGAACGGCATCTTGCGAATCTACTTCGCGAGACGGGATGGACTGCAGATCAGATTCGGATAGATCAGGCAAAGATGGCGGATGGCAGCGTGACGACAAGCGTGGAGTTTGTAGCACTCGGTACGGTGAACACTGAGTCGGGCGGTTTTCCCCTGGAGCCGATAATCAAGGCATTCAAGGATCAGAGGTATCTCCAAGTTGAGTTTATGCTCTCGACGCCTTTTCGGTTCCGGGGACTTCAACGGTTCGAAAATGATTACTTGAATATTGCCCTTCACCGTGGCACTAATGCTTATGGGTATAGCGTTCGCATCAAGGACTCCTCGTTTCGCACACTTGGGTTGCCGCTTCTTCAGTCGGATCTCCGTCCTGATGAGAGTAGCGGCATTCGCACGCGCACCCCATTTCTGTATGTGGCCTTGATACTTCTGTTGGGACTGTTATCCGCCGTGCTGGTGTATTTCCTGATCAGGAGAGGGACTGCTGCCGACACCAGCGGCGAGGGCTGAAAGAGAGGGTATTCTCATGGATTTGAGCGAACTTCTGAAGATCGGCGCTAGTCAGACAGCATCCGACCTGTTTCTCAAGGAGAACGCGCCGCCGGTGCTGCGCGTTCACGGCAGGATCAGTCCGATGGATCAGCAGGAGCCTATGACAGCCGAGCAGGTACGAGACCTTGCCTACAGCGTCATGACCCACGACCAGATCGGAAGGTTTGAGAATCGCCATGAGATGGACTTGGCCTTTACCATTCCTGACGTCACTCGCGTCAGGGCGAACATATACCAGCAGCGCGGCAGCATGGGCATGGTCTGCCGGCTCATCCCACTTGATATCTTCTCCCTCGACGACCTAGGCATGCCCCCGGTTCTGAAGGACATGGTGTTGCACAGGCAGGGGTTGATTCTTGTCACGGGCCCGACCGGATCAGGCAAGTCCACCACTCTTGCAGCTATGATAGACCTCATAAACCAGACCCGGCGGTGCAACATCGTCACCGTCGAGGACCCGATCGAGTTCGTTCATCCCGACAAGCTCGGTGTAGTGAACCAGAGAGAGGTCGGCATTGACACCAATTCGTTCACTGAGGCACTGAAATATGTCGTGCGTCAGAGCCCGGATATTATCCTGATAGGTGAGATGCGTGACGTCGAGACAATGAATGTCGCCCTGCAGGCTTCAGAGACCGGGCACCTGGTTCTTTCGACGGTACATACATCGAGCGCGGCGGAGACTCTGGATCGAATCATCAACATGTTCCCGCCTCACGATAAGCCGCAGATATGTCTGAGAATGTCTCAGTCGCTTCGCGGCATCGTCTCCCAAAAGCTGATACCCAAGGCCGATGGACAGGGCCGGATTGCCTCCGTCGAGATAATGATCGCTACTCCCACCATCAGCAAGTTGATCGAGGAAGGGCGGTCCAGTCAGATATACGCAGCGATCACCGAAGGTGGATATTGGGGCATGCAGACTATGAACCAGTGCCTCACGAAATTCTTCAAGGGTGGCCTGATTACGGAAGAGGAAGCGTACATAAATGCGGGCAATCTCACCGAACTGAAACAGATGATCCGGAGGCCCTAACCGTCGGTTGCGCATCCGGCACAACCCCGGCGCCCGACCAGAAGACCGACCGCACGTCCGATGAT
The DNA here is from genome assembly GCA_017993055.1 of Armatimonadota bacterium. NCBI lineage: Bacteria > Bacillati > Armatimonadota > Armatimonadota bacterium. The sequence continues at coordinate 46,497 of JAGONM010000021.1, read as the reverse complement.
CTCGAGCACAACTTGGCGGTGCTCTCGGGCTACCGAGGCAACGTCATTGTGCGACAGTGGGGTGGGGGATATTCCTGCGGCGTAGTTCGTGACGATTGCCAGGGTACCGTAACACATCCCCAGTTCTCTCGCCAGCACGACCTCCGGGACACCGGTCATTCCCACAACGTCTGCACCAAGCCGTCTGAGCATCCGCACTTCCGCCGGAGTTTCGTAACGCGGACCCTCCGTGCAGGCGTATACGACCTCCGGAAACTTGTCATGTCCTGCCGCCTCGCACAAGGCATCACGAACTTCGGGGCAGTAGGCGACGCTGAGGTCCAGATGTCTCACTGACTCTCCCGGCACATCCTGAAATGTGCTGGGCCTCTGCCGTGTCAAGTCCAAGAAATCCTTGACTACGGCAAGGCTTCCAGGAGCGAGATCGGGCACAAGGGAGCCGACTGCGGCCGTCGCGATTACGGTATCCACCCCGGCATCTCTTAGCGCCCACATGTTGGCGCGATAGTTTATGAGATGCGGCGGGATATTGAGTTCGGATCCATGCCGGGCGAGCATCAGTGTCCTTGACCCGCCGAATGAGACCTCAGAAAGAAACGCCTCTCCGAACGGGGTTGTAGACACGCGCATTTTGCGATCACTTGCTGGATCTGACAGACCAGTACCAGCGATTACCGCAATCGTCATATCACACCTCCGCATCCCTGAACTAGTGCGCCCAGATGCCGGCTGCCCCTTCTTGGCAGGGGGTACGCGATTATTGTAGAGGAATTCCGGCTAAGGTACAAGCTGCTGCTCGCGGCAAGAACATGTGGCGGGGTTAGATGGAGGTACGTTCACGATTCCCGTCGAATACAGTGTTGTACCACGAATGATCGCCATGCAGTCGCAGGGCAATAACGAATGAACCGCGTCTGTATGATTCGGAGAAGGAAATTGGCGGTAGAAGAGAAGGCAGAGGGCAAGAGGTCGAGTCGTGCCACGAAGAGCCTGGAGGATCTGGCTCTGGCGGGATACGGTGACAGAGAAGGCTGGCATCCCGAAGATTTAAAGATGTTCAGGTTCCTTCGGGAGGTCCTAAACCGCATCGAGATCGCGTACGTCGGCACCTACCCGCCCCAGGAATGCGGAATCGCGACCTTCACCAAAGATGTCGTAACGGCGGTGGCAAAGTACACGCCTTTTTCCGATCCGGCGGTAGTCGCGGTGGGCGGCGACATCGCCATCGAGCAATACCCAAAGAGCGTCAAGTATCATATCGAGAAACACGACCTGCAGTCGTACCTTGATGTGGCCGATCAGATCAACGCCTCAACGATTGATGTGGTCAGCGTGCAGCACGAATACGGCATTTTCGGAGGTCCGGACGGTTCGCATGTCTTGGCATTCATGGACAGGCTGCAGAAGCCTATCGTCACGACTCTGCACACCGTGCTGTCTGACCCCTCGGATGGTCAGCGCCAGGTCATGAACCGCGTCGCGGAACTCTCCGATGCCGTAGTGGTTATGATCAAGGCCGGCCGTGCGATTCTCCTGAACACCTACCGGGCGCGTCCGGAGAAGGTTGTGGTAATTCCTCACGGCGTCCCCAACGTACATCGAGTCAGTTCGGTCTCTGTCAAGAAGGCCCTCGGCATCTCTGACAGGCCGGTTATATCAACCTTTGGACTGATCAGCCGCGGGAAGGGCATCGAGTACGGCATCAAGGCAATGGCGACCGTCGTGGAGGAGAATCCCGACGCCATCTATCTGGTACTTGGCGAGACGCATCCCGGCGTACGTAATCACGAGGGAGAGAGCTATCGTAACGAACTGCTTCAACTCGTGTCGGATTTGCATCTCGAGAAGAACGTTCGCTTCAACAACCGGTATCTGACGCTCGAGGAGTTGATTAACTACTTGGGGGCCACGGATGTCTATCTGACGCCGTATATCAACAGAGATCAGATCACCAGCGGGACTCTCGCCTACGCGATTGGGTGTGGAAAGCCAGTGGTCTCTACGCCGTACCTCTATGCGGAAGAGGTCCTTTCCGAGGGCCGGGGGATACTGGTTGATTTCAAGGATCCTGAGTGCACAGGCTTAGCAATCAACAAGATACTCGCTGACCCGGCATTGCGCGAGCAGATGGAGACGAAGGCTTACAAGTATGGCCGACGCGCGGCATGGTTCAACGTAGCTATAGACTATCTCGACCTCTTTCACAAGTTGTGCGCGCGGTGTAAGCTGGAGATCGCGAATGCCAAACCTGTGGACATCAAGAACATCGAGTCACGAGAGGAACGGGATCAGTGACCACGCACCCACCATTGTCGCTGCGCTATTTGAAGTCCATGACCGACGATACGGGTATCCTGCAGCACGGTGTGTTCTCGATCCCCAACCGACGCTTGGGTTACACTACGGACGATAACGCCCGCGCCCTGCTGGTCGCGGTGAGAGGGTACGAACTTACCCATTCCGCAGACGCGCTGGAACTCGCACGGAAGTACCTCAGTTTCGTTCATCATGCACAGAATCCGCAATACCGGTTCAGCAACATAATGACCTACCAGCGATCATTCCTCGACGCGGACGGTACTGAGGACTGCCTTGGGAGATGCATGTGGGGTTGCGGAGTTGCGGCTTCTGCCCGTATTCCCGAGAGCATGAGCACGGTAGCGAAGAAGATCATCAGGGCTGCTGCTCCGCACGTCGGGGACCTGACCAGCCCTCGCGCGATCGCATACTCCCTGATCGGCCTGTGCGAGTACCTTAGGGTCGAGCATGACGAGGGCATACAGAACCAAGTCCGCGCGCTTGCCGACAGACTCGCTTTTCAGGTCAGAGAGTACTCGGACGACCGGTGGCATTGGTTCGAGCCGTACATGACCTACGGTAATGCCGTGCTCCCACTCAGTATGCTGATGGCGGGAAGTGCCACCGACGACAAAGGGTATCTCGATGTGGGCAGGCGGACTCTTGACTTCCTGATTGAGACCACGGTGGTTGGGGGCCGACTCGAGATCATCGGTAACGACGGTTGGTACCAGAAGGGCGGGGACCGCCCATGGTACGATCAACAGAGCATAGATGCGGGCTACTCGGTACATGCCCTCACCGCCGCTTACTCGATCCTGGACGCACCGGAGTACTTGGATTCGGCGCGTACCAGCTACGACTGGTTCTTCGGCAAGAATCGGTCAGGAAGATCGGTTTACGACCCGGAGACCGGCGGCTGCAGAGACGGGATCAATCCGTCTGGGGTCAACGAGAATCAAGGCGCCGAGGCATGTATCTCGCTGCTACTGGCTCAACTCGCGATGGCAAGACACACGGCTGGACAGCGGGAGACACAGTCAGATAAGAAGGATGGACTGAACGAATGAGCAGTATTCGTTTTCTCGAAGCGATCTTGGGAGGCCCGGTGCTGGCCGACGGCGCGATGGGTACCATGCTGCAACGGCACGGAATGGACGCAGGTGAATGCCCCGAGTTGTGGAATGTCGAGCATCCCGACGCGGTGAAGCATGTGTGCACCGCCTATGTAGAGGCAGGATCGGACATGATTTCCACCAACACCTTCGGGGGCACACGGATCAAACTTGCGTGCTACGGACTGGAGAACCGCGCGGCCGAACTGAACGCCGCCGGCGTATCACTTGCCAGACACGCTGCCGGCGATGAGTGCTTCGTGATGGCGTCTCTGGGACCGACAGGCCAGTTTCTTGAGCCACTGGGGAATCTGCGCTTCGCTGACGTGTCGGATGCCTTTGCCCAAGCGGCGGGCGCTCAGGCCTCTGCCGGCGCTGATGCGATCCTTTTGGAGACCTTCTCCGATCTGGACGAACTCAAAGCGGCTCTCGAGGGCGCGCGGCGCTCCGGACTCCCGTGCCTGTGTACTATGGCGTTCGACACTGGGGGTAGGACTATGATGGGCGTGAAGCCCTCAAGTGCGGCAAGTGAACTGACGTCGGCCGGAGCGGATGGCGTCGGCGCCAACTGCGGCGTCGGTCCCGAGGGCATGCTTCAGGTGATTTCAGAGATTCGCGCCTCGACCGACATACCTGTGATTGCACAGCCGAATGCTGGTCTCCCGAAGGTAATGGGAGGCCAAGTTGTTTACGATGCGACTCCGGCCGAGCTTGCCGGTTTCGCCGTCGAATGTGCACGACTCGGGGTCAACGTAGTCGGGGCCTGCTGCGGAAGTACTCCTGATCATATACGCGAGATGAAGAAGCGTCTCAAGGTCTGAATACCGCCTGCTCTTTGAGGCTTCCTGATGCGCACCCCTCTTTTCAATGAACATATCCGGCTAGGGGCCAGAATGACCGACTTCGCGGGATGGGAGATGCCGCTGCAATACTCCGGCATATCGCATGAGACCCTGTCGGTTCGCTACGCCGTTGGCCTTTTTGACCTGTCGCACATGGGCGAGATACTCATCTCCGGCACCGGCGCACTCGAGGCTTTGCAGAGGATTATGACCAATGACGCCTCGAGACTTTGCGAAGGGCAAGCCCAGTACACTCTACTGTGCGCCGATGATGGCGGCGTGCTCGACGACCTAATACTCTATCGCCTAGAGAGCGACTCCTATCTCGCGGTGGTGAACGCATCCAATGCCGACAACGATTTTCGTTGGATCAGTGCTCACGCGGCGCCTGGCGCTGAAGTGACAAACCGGTCCACCGATACCGCCATAATCGCCGTGCAAGGCCCACGTTCTGAACAGGTTCTCACTGAGTCGGCGGATTTAGATCTTACCCTGATACCCAGGTTTCACGCTCGGTACGGTAAGGTGGGCGCTGTCAAGTGTCTCGCGGCGCGCACAGGTTACACCGGGGAAGACGGGTTCGAACTGCTCTGTGACTGGAACGATGCCTCGACTCTATGGTCACATCTGCTGGACACAGGAAAAGCGTACGGCATGGAACCCGCCGGCCTCGGAGCTCGGGATGTGCTCAGGCTGGAGTTGGCCTATCCGCTTCACGGGCACGAACTCTCGGCGGAGATCACTCCCGTAGAGGCACGCCTGATGTGGGCAGTACATCTCGAGAAGGGCGATTTTCTGGGGCGCACAGCCATTGAGTCGCAGTCTGCTGCAGGCGCCGCAAGGAGACTCGTCGGACTTGAGGTCAATGACAGATGCATTCCACGCCATGCGCAAGTCGTTCTCGCGGACGATGTTCAGGTGGGCATTGTCACCAGTGGGACCTTCTCGCCCACGCTGCAGAAACCAATCGCGCTTGCATACGTTGACCGGAAGTTCGTTCAACCGGGAACCGATCTTGCGATCATGATACGCGACAGGAAGTGCGGTGTTCGCGTGACCGGCACTCCATTCTACAGGCCGAAGCCTATCCATGTCGGGATGCCCGCGCAGGAGGAGGGAGAACTATGAATCCTGATGATCTCAAATACACAGCATCGCACGAGTGGCTCAAGGTCGAGGATGACTTGGCCACGGTCGGAATCACGGAGCACGCTCAATCCGAACTGGGAGACATAGTGTTCATGGAGTTGCCCGACGTCGGGGCGACTGTGCAGAGGGGCGACATGTTCGGAACCATCGAGTCGATCAAGAGTGTTTCCGACATCATCGCACCAGTCAGCGGTGAGATAGTGGAAGTCAACGAGGAACTCACTGAGACCCCCGAGCGGGTCAATGAAAGCCCCTATGCAGCGGGATGGATGGTGATCGTCAAGATGGACGACCCCAGCGAAGTGGAGGACCTGATGTCCTCCGAACAATACGAGAGGTTCATCGAAGGGCATTGAGATCACCATACATACCCAACACCGATTCCGACATCCGCACTATGCTGGAGACGATCGGCCTGGCAGAGGTATCAGATCTCTTCGCTCATATTCCTGGCGATCTCCGCCTCGACAAGGAACTGGACGTACCGGGTCCCATGTCCGAGTTGGAGCTACGCCGTTTCGCCGACGGTCTCAGCCGTGAGAACAGGAACCTCGACGAATGCATCTGTTTTCTCGGAGCAGGTGTCTACGACCACTACATTCCCGCGACTGTGCGTGCCATCACGGCGCGATCGGAGTTCTACACATCGTACACACCTTATCAGCCGGAGATGAGCCAAGGGAACCTGCAGGTCATATTCGAGTTTCAGACTATGATCAGCCAGCTCACCGGAATGGAAGTCTCCAACGCTTCCATGTATGATGGCGCTAGCGCGCTCGCGGAAGCGGCACTCATGGCTGACAATATCACAAGTCGCAACCAATGGCTCGTGTCTCGGTCCGTCCACCCCGCGTATCGCAGGACTATGGAGACATACGCATGGGGTTCCGGCAGCGTCATGAAGGAGACACCCCTCTGTGGGATCGAAACCGATCCGGACGGTATCTCGAGACTCATGAGCGATACCGTGTCGTGCGTCGTCATCCAGTACCCGAACTTCTTCGGATTGGTTGAAGACGTACATCTCATTGAAGAGATCGCACATAGGCATGGGGCGATGCTGGTCGTGTGCGCGGATCCAATCTCCCTGGGACTGCTCAAGCCGCCGGGAGAGTTCAATGCGGATATCTGCGTTGCTGAGGGGCAGTCTCTCGGAGTTCACCCCGGGTACGGAGGACCGCTTCTCGGACTGATGGCATGTAAGAAGGAGCACGTTAGGCAGATGCCCGGCAGACTCGTCGGCGGCACTACGGATGCAAACGGATGCCGCTCCTACACGCTCACTCTTCAGACCCGTGAACAGCACATCCGACGAGAGCGCGCGACTTCCAACATATGCACCAACCAAGCCCTTAACGCTCTCGCCGCGACAGTCTATCTCGCGACGCTGGGACCGGAAGGGCTCCGTAACACCGCCCGTCTCTGCTTCGATAAGTCGCAGTACGCGTCACGACTGGCGTCTGAGTCTGAGGGCTTCGCCATCCCATTCGGATATAGCTTTGTTAAGGAATTTGTGCTTAAGACTAATAAGCCTATTAAGTCGTTGAACGCGGAACTGCTCAAGCGCGGCATCATCGGGGGGCTCGACCTCGGAAGCTTCTACTCCGAGTTGGCGGGGCATATGCTGGTCTGCGTGACAGAGAAACACACGAGAGAGCAGATTGAATACTTTGCAGAGTGTCTCAACGCATGAATGACGAGTGCACGGTTTTCGAACTGAGTTCTCGGGGGCGGACCGGCATAATGCTTCCATCAAGCGACGTCCCTGACACCGACGCCGGAGAAATCCTGGGGGAGAGTGCTCTGCGCGCGGAGCTTCCGCTGCCTGAGCTAAGCCAGGCGGATGTGGTGCGCCACTACACGCGACTTTCTCTTCGTAACTACGGTGTTGATACGGGGTTTTACCCACTCGGCTCCTGTACCATGAAACACAACCCGAAGATTCACGAGAGCCTGGCCGCCTTGTCCGGGTTCAGCATGGTGCATCCGTATCAGGATGATTCGACTTGCCAGGGTATCTTGCGGGTGCTCTTTGAGATGGAGCGGTTCCTTGCGGAGATCGCCGGAATGGATTCCGTAACACTGCAGCCGGCAGCTGGCGCGCAGGGCGAACTCGTCGCTATGATGCTCTTCAAGAAACACTATGAGCGGCTGGGAGACGTCCAGCGTCGAGTAGTTCTCGTCCCTGATTCGTCGCACGGCACGAATCCGGCGACCGCCTCTCGATGCGGTTACGAGGTGGTGAAGATCCCCTCCGGACGTGATGGCTGCGTGGACCTGCAGGCTCTGCGCGAGAGCCTCTCAGACGATACTGCTGCCTTGATGCTCACCAACCCGAATACGCTCGGGCTATTCGAAGTGCGGGTGACGGAGATTGCACGTATGGTTCACGAGGCGGGCGCTTTGCTCTATTGCGATGGTGCCAACATGAATGCCATACTGGGAGTTGCACGTCCGGGGGACATGGGATTCGACGCCATGCATTTCAACCTGCACAAGACGTTCGCCTCACCGCATGGTGGTGGAGGACCCGGGTCCGGCCCTGTCGCCGTAAAGAGCTTTCTCGCACCTTATCTGCCGATCCCAAGGATTGTTCGGCGAGATCAAGGGTTCGTGTTGGAGCAGGAACGACCGCATTCGATCGGCCGCGCCCATGCTTTTCTCGGCAACGTAGGCGTGATCATACGCGCATACCTGTACATCCTCGGTATTGGTGGAGCCGGACTCCGAGCGGTCAGCGAGAATGCGGTCCTGAACGCCAACTACTTGCTTGCGAGGGTGGGGGAGCACTACGATGTACCCTATGGGAATCGCTGTATGCATGAGTTCGTAGCATCAGCGACACGCCAGAAGGTCCGCGGAGTCAGAGCCGCGGATATTGCCAAGCGCCTTATGGATTTCGCGTTCCATCCGCCGACGATCTACTTCCCGCTGATCGTTCCAGAGGCGTTGATGATAGAGCCGACGGAGACCGAGAGCATCGAGACTCTGGATGCCTTTGCGGATGCAATGATTAGTATAGCCCGCGAGGCGGAATCCGACCCGGACATCATCTTGTCAGCGCCTCATTCCAAGATTAGAGTCAGGATTGACGAAGCCCAAGCCGCACGGAAGCTGGAGTTGACATGGCAGCAATCTGGCGACTGATTCGGCAGGGTGATCTCGATGCCGCACTTAACATGGCGGTCGATGAGGCGCTTCTGCTGTCCCATGCGGAAGGCAAGTCTCCACCGACGATCAGGTTCTACGGCTGGGATAGACCCTCCATTTCCCTGGGCTACTTCCAGGATTCCGAGCGCGGCCTCAATCCCGACGCTATTCGAGCTCGCGGCTTGCAGTTAGTACGGAGGCTCACCGGAGGTCGTGCAGTGTTGCACGGGCATGACCTGACCTTCAGCATTGTGGTAGGCTCGGAACTGCTGCCAGCAGACCGTAGAAGTGTGCCGGGCAGCCATTCCTGGCTCATGCAGGGCATTATCGGCGGTCTGAGGGCTATGGGACTGGACGCTCGGCTCGGACGGAGTCAAGCGGCTCCATCGGGCCGCAGCGCAGACTGCTTCGCGCATATCGCCTCATGCGATGTCACGGTCGGCGACCGAAAAGTGGCCGGTTCTGCACAAGCACGCAAGCAGGGGATCATTCTGGAACAGGGATCCATCCCCTTACAGAAGCCCGTAGTCAACCTCGAAGACGTCTTTGGCAGCCCCTCTCCTGAGGCCGGGGAGTCAGCCGTTGTACTCGATAGAGACGCACTTGAGAGTGCGATAGTTGGAAGTTTCGCACACATGCTCGGGGCACCGCCCTTTGACGGAGAGCTCTCGCCGCTGGAAGTAGATAAGGCGCTCTCCTTGCGCTCTGCCAAGTATGACGACCCGGAGTGGACGTTGCGGGCGTATCGCCCTGTTCGTTGACACTGGCGAGTACCCATGTTATACTAACGACGATTGTCTTGGAGGAGGACGAGGATGCCTCGGAAGATTCTGACTGTGGACGACGAGAAGCACATAGTCCGACTGATTCAGGTGAACCTGGAACGGCAAGGCTATGAAGTGGTGACGGCCTATGACGGGCGCGAGGCTCTTGAGAAGGTGGACTCCGAGCGCCCCGATCTCGTCATCCTTGACGTTATGATGCCGTATATGGACGGTTTTGAAGTGCTGCAGAACATGAAACGCAACCCAAGTACGCGTGATATTCCTGTAATAATGCTGACAGCAAAAGCCCAGGACGCGGATGTCTTCAAAGGGTGGCAGTCTGGTGTGGACTGCTATCTGACGAAACCATTTAACCCGATGGAACTGCTGTCCTTCGTCCAGCGCATCTTCAAGTCACTGGACCAGGACGATTTCGGCGGCAAGAGATACGAACTCAAGTAGTCTGCGAACTGGTAAGGACGCGGAGGATAGTGGACGTGGACGCGAATGGACGATTGGCGACTGTGTTGGGGGTGACCGCGGGAGTCGTCGGCGGACTTGTTGTAGGACTATACTTGTTCACGCGAACGCGGAGAGAGCCAGTGCATCCGGTTCGGGACGCACAGGATATCATAGCGCAGTGCCACGCAAAGATACGGGAGATCGAGTCCGGTCTCGGGGTCTTACTTGAGTCACCAGTAGGCTGACATTTGCTGCAGCGACATGACGAAATTATAGGCGCACAAGGGTGAGGGGTTGACACAAGTCTCTCACCCTTTCTTGAGCGAGACGGAACGCCTGATAATGTTTGTTATGTTAACTGCACACTACTCGGGCGGTATCAAGTCCTCGCTGACCGCGGCCTGCTGAAGAACGAACTCGGCAACGAATACTGGGGCCCTTGCTCTGAGTGCGAGGGCTATCGCGTCACTCGGTCTCGCATCTATGTCCAACACGCTGTCACCCTTCGCCACGGAGATCTTCGCGTAGTAGGTCTCGTGCCACAAGTCATCAATGACAACGCGCTCCATCGATCCCCCTAGACGATCAATCAGGCTCTTCATCAGGTCGTGTGTCATTGGGCGGTCCGGAGTGGTACCCTCCAAGGCGAGAGATATTGCATAAGCCTCGTAACGTCCAATCCATATCAGAACCTGGCGGCCCTGATCATCTCGCAGGAGGACGAAGGCTGCGGGCTCCATGCCCTGCTCGAGATGTTCGTAGACACCCATCACCCTGACCTCCTTCTCCTCGAGGTCTCGTGGGACGCGATTCTCTATCTCAGAGCTGAACGACCGGTCCGGGCTTGCGCCGGGGTCCTGATCGCTATCATCCGCGTGAGATCCTTCTTCTCCCTCTGCTTCGGGTTCCTGATCGAAGGGCTGTTCGTCTTCCGTCACGATGCAATCCTCTCACTTCCAGCCGGTCGTATGCGTGGGATGCCCCACACCAGTCCTGTAGGCGACGGCAGAGTGGTCTCCTCAATCCGGGTCGCTGCTCTTCATCGTCTTGTCAACTATCTTAAGAAAATCCAGGTTCGTCTTCGTATGCGCCAATCTGTCTATCAGAAGTTCGGTCGCCTCCGCCGCTCCTAGTGCAGACAGCAAACGGTGCAACTGCCAGATTCTCTTCAGCGTATCGTCGTCGTACAGGAGTTCATCGTGCCGTGTCCCTGAGCGTTTGACGTCAATCGCGGGATATATTCTGCGTTCGGCCAATCCCCTGTCAAGCACCAGCTCAGTGTTACCAGTCGCCTTGAACTCCTCGAATATCGCATCGTCCATGCGACTGCCCGTCTCGACTAAGGCTGTCGCAAGCACGGTGAGGCTGCCACCTTCCTCAATATTCCGCGCCGCACCGAAGAACCGCTTCGGCCTGTAGAGCGCTGACGGATCCAGTCCACCGGAGAGTGTCCTGCCGCTCGGAGTAACAGTGAGATTGGATGCTCGCGCGAGTCTGGTCAGGCTGTCAAGCAGAACGACCACATCCCTACCCGACTCAACCAGGCGTTTCGCCTTGTCGAGGACCATCTCGGATACTCTCATATGGTTCTCAGGCATCTCATCGAATGTGGAACTGATGACCTCGCCCTTAACAGAGCGGCGGATGTCCGTGACTTCCTCGGGGCGCTCGTCAATCAGCAGAACCAGGAGGACGATCTCTGGATGGTTGGCAGTGATGCTATTGGCGATAGTCTTCAATATTGTGGTCTTGCCCGCCTTGGGCGGGGCCACGATCATTCCTCGCTGTCCCTTGCCGATCGGGGCAATCAGATCGATGAACCGTGCTGCTGTGTTCTTGCCGTCGGTCTCAAGAACGATTCTCTCGTTAGGATAGATTGGCGTGAGATCGTCGAAGTTGACGCGACGGCGAGCGACCTCGGGATCAAGACCATTGACGGCCTCCACTCGAAGGAGGCCGAAATACTTCTCGCTCTCCTTCGGAGGACGAACCTGACCGGATACCAGATCGCCAGTCTTTAGCCCGAATCTCTTGATTTGCGACTGAGAGACGTAGATATCCTCTGGATCAGGCGCAAAGTTCTTGTTCCTGCGCAGAAACCCCCACCCGTCCGCAAGAATCTCCAAGGTCCCCTGACCGAAGATAAGCCCACTCTGCTCAGTTTGGGCCTGCAGAATTCTGAAGACCAGTTCCTGCTTCTGAAGGTCGTCTTCGTCAGTGCCAATACCGAGTTCCTTGGCGATGTCCTGGATCTCCTCCACGCTCTTGCTCTCGAGATCCGCGAGTTCTAGTGTCTCCATTATGACCGCACCTCTTTATGGGATGGATAATAGTGACTGAGTATGGGAAAGTAAGCTCCGAGAATCGAACCGGAACATCTGGCATTCACATCTGCCAGGGTACGGGTAAGTGAACTGAGGTGATCATCATCCGGCGGCCGCTCGCTACGGCGCAGGGGATTCTTCTGTATCAACGGGAATTATACCATCTCTCACCGCTTCTTGTCTATGAAAACATCTCCCCATATCCGAGCAACTGCGACGTCGTACATCCTCGCATCGGACGAAGGTTACTTCCGTCCATCTCCCAATGCCGCTATGAAAGGAAGGTTCCTGTACATGCCATTCAGGTCTAGGCCGTAGCCGATCACGTATTCGTCCGGCACAACGAATCCCACATAGTCCGGGTTGATGTCGGTCTCTCGCCGACTCGGCTTATCGAGAAAGGTACAGATTCTGACTCCGGCAACCTTTCGTGCCTTGAGATTCTCCACCATATAGCTCAGCTTCAGGGTGAGCCCCGTGTCAATGATGTCCTCAACTATCAGGACGTGTTTCCCCTCGACGCTCTCATCAAGGTCTTTGAGTATCCGGACGACCCCGGACGAAGTTGTAGAAGCCCCATAGCTCGAAAACGCAACGAAATCAACCTCAACCGGTATAGTGACCGCTCTCACCAGATCAGCCAGGAAGACGAACGCACCCTTGAGTATCCCAACGAGTACGAGTTGTCTTCCCTCATAATCGGCCGAGATTCGATCGCCGATCTCTCGCACCCGTTCAGATATCTGCTCGGTGGTCAGGAGTACCCGGCCAATGCCATCTAGCTGGGACATCTGCCGCTACTCCCACTCGATCGTCGAAGGCGGCTTGGAACTTACATCATACAGCAGACGGTTGACGCCCTTCACCTCGTTTATCACGCGGTTGCTTATGCGCTCTAGAACCTCATAAGGAAGTCGAGCCCAGTCAGCAGTCATCGCGTCTTCGCTCGTCACCGCACGCAGAACTATCGGATATGAGTAGGTACGCTGGTCACCCATCACGCCCACCGACCGAACGCATGGGAGAACAGCAAATACCTGCCATAGGTCACGGTACAAGCCAGCGGCCTTTGTTTCCTCGATGACGATGGCATCCGCTTCGCGAAGAATGTCGAGTCTCTCCTTGGTGAGTTCGCCTATGATGCGTATCCCCAGACCGGGTCCGGGGAATGGGTGGCGCCACGTGATCTCCGCGGGCAGGCCCAGTTCATCCCCCACCCTTCTGACTTCGTCCTTGAACAGATTTCGAAGCGGCTCCACCAGTTCCAACTTCATGTCGTCGGGAAGGCCGCCTACGTTGTGATGCGACTTAATCACAGCGGCAGTATCCGTGCCGCTCTCTATCACGTCCGGGTAGAGCGTACCCTGTGCGAGGAATCGGACATCGCCCAGTTTGGCGGCTTCCTCTTCGAAGACACGGACAAACTCCTCACCGATAACCATCCGCTTTTGCTCCGGATCCGTGACACCGTTCAGTTTGGAGAGAAACCGCTCTTCCGCGTCCACATACACCAGGTTGATGTTGAAAGCATCGGCAAACGTGGCGCGAACCTTCTCTTCCTCGTTCTTACGCAACAAACCATGATTGACGAAAATGCACGTCAACTGCTCGCCGACGGCTCTGTGTATCAGCGCCGCGACTACTGAAGAGTCAACGCCGCCGCTTAGTCCGCAAACCACTCTGCCGTCGCCTACCTGCTGTCTAATCGCTGCCACCGCCTCGGCGACAAACGACGATATAGTCCACAACCCTCGACAATCACATATCTCATAGAGGAAGTTCCTGAGAATCTCCATGCCTCTGGGGGTGTGGGCAACTTCGGGATGAAACTGCACCCCGCAGAGCCGGCGCCGTGGGTCAAACATCGAAGCCACCGGAGTGTTGTCCGTTCGCGCGAGAACTTGGAAGCCTTCCGGTGCCTCGTTAACGGCGTCGCCATGGCTCATCCAGCACTCCAAGCTAGGCCCCAGGCCTTTGAAGAGCCCATCCTCGTTGACGATCCCTAGCGCGGTCCTACCGTATTCGCGCTTGTCCCCCGGAAGAACCTTACCGCCTAACAGATGGGCCATGAGTTGCATGCCGTAGCATATGCCCAGCACCGGAACTCCCATCTCAAATATGGCCGCATCGCAAGACGGAGCACCTCCCTCGTAGACGCTGGATGGACCGCCGGATAGAACTATGCCAGACGGCCGTAGAGATTCGAGGTGCTCGACTGGTGTGTCGAATGGGAGTATCTCAGAGTAGACCTTGCACTCGCGAATTCGCCTGGCGATAAGTTGGCTGTACTGAGCGCCGAAGTCGAGGACAACGACGAGTTCGTGCTGTATATCTTGGCTTTTCATATCGAAAACATCTGGGCTCGTGCGCTCAAGGCCTGCGCGCAGCAAGGCGCAATGATCAAAGACCAAGCCCCTCTGCAGACTCTGGTGGATCTCATCTCCGCAACGGACGCGACACCGGAACTACAATGATTTGGACTACGCGACAAACCCTGAAGCACGGGCACGAAACTATATACCGGTAGGATATCCGTTGGGCTTAGAGGATCAGGGGAATCTCGGCTGTCACGAGACCCCGCCGGATGCGTTTTAATTCTAACAAAACGGGCTTCGTCTGTCAAGTGCGAATCAGGATATCCAGGTAGTTTCTCGCGTAGGTTCCTCGGTGTGTTGGGAAGAGGTCTTCGTATGACCGCGTCTCGAACCACGAGCCCCAACGTGCCGACTCCCACCACATCCCCGCGCGATAGCCACTCTGCTTCGAGCGGAGGCCATAGGGTTTACTCCAGTATCGCGAGCACCCCGTATTCGCGCAGAATCACGAACTCCTTGCCGCCGATTCTGATCTCGGTTTCTCCACACCTGCCGTGCATGACCTCTCAGATCGCCTCCTCGATCTGTCCCTCACCACCTTCGGGCAGGGTCACGCCCAACATTTCGGCAAACATCACGGCATTCTGAGCGGCCTTACCCTGGTAGTGGTTGTTGAAGAACACATAGGTCTCCCTGCTCCTTGAGGCCAGCCTCTTGACCTTCGGAGTCCATTCGGCCAGCTCATCTCCCGCGTAGAGGTAATCATACCGTTCCCAGGCTTCCCCGTGATTGAACCACTTGCGGGCATTCCGACCGTGAAAGCGAACATAGGCGATATCGGAGGTAGCGCCTGCGATCGGCGGCATCAGGCCGTTCAGCCTCGGCTCATCCACGCAGCAATACCCGATGTCCAGTCCCCTCAGCAGCGCGGTTACATCGCGAGCCACCCAACTGCAGTGCCGGAACTCCGCAACTAGCGGCAAGTCGCCAAATCCCTCCCGCAGTTGCCGCAACCTCCCCTCATTGACTTTGCTCTTGCGGAAACCCCAAGGATACTGCGCGAGAACACATCCGAGTTTGCCGCATGCAACTAACGGCTGTACAGCCGTGCTGAAGTACCTGAACACGGAGAAATCAGGATCTGGAGCATGCGTGATATCCTTGTGCGCCTTCACCACAAATCGAAAGCCGTCGGGAGTTTTCTCCGCCATGCGCTCGAAGGTAGCGGGCAGAGGGACCGCATAGTACGATGAGTTGATCTCCACCGCCCGGAACTTCGTAGCGTAGTAAGCCAGCATATCCCCTTTAGGCAGGCCCTTGGAGTAGAAGAAACCGCGCCAGTCGTCGTAGCTGAAGCCGGATGTGCCGATCAGTATGTCTCCCATGAGTCAACCGGTCGTTATGCGGAGCGTATTATACCCATGAAATCGTCAACCTTCAGACTAGCTCCGCCTACCAATGCGCCGTCAATGTTAGCCTGACTCAGCAGGTCGCGCGCGTTATCGGGCTTGACGCTTCCGCCGTACTGGATGCGAATACCCTCTGCGGCAGCATCGCCGAAAAGACCGCGTACCACACCCCGTATCATTCCGCACACGCGCTCCGCCTCAGGAGTGCCACAGACCTCACCCGTGCCGATCGCCCACACGGGCTCGTAGGCGACGACCATACCGGCCGCTTCCGCAGGGGTCAATCCGTTCAGACCGACCTCCACCTGGACACGGATCACATCGTCGGTCCTGCCGGCCTTGCGCTCGTCCAGCGTCTCACCGCAACACATGATCGGCTTGAGACCGGCATCCAAAGACACGCGAACCTTCCTGTTCACGCTCTCGTCCGTCTCTCCGAAATGCCTTAGCAGTTCGGAGGTCATCCCCTCTTCGACCTTGCCGAAGCGGCCTCT
Organism: Armatimonadota bacterium; assembly: GCA_017993055.1. Classification (NCBI taxonomy): domain Bacteria; kingdom Bacillati; phylum Armatimonadota; species Armatimonadota bacterium. Next base: position 30,175 of record JAGONM010000021.1, on the reverse strand, counting down.
TGTCTCAGAGTGCCCGATGATCGAGTATGTGCATCCCGCGTCCAGGAGCATGCCAGCCGAGACCTGGCTGGTGTAGGCGCCCTGCCCCTTCCAGAACACATCCTGAGCGCCGACGCCGACCTTTGCTCCCATCAGAGTCCGTGCCACCTCGTAAATGGCCGTATACGGAGGACAGACAATAACTTCGATCTTGTCCAACCCTGCCACCTTGACTCTAAGCTCCTCAACGAAGCTGACCGCCTCTCCTACGGTCTTGTGCATCTTCCAGTTACCAGCTATCAAAGGTATTCGCATGCCACGTTCCTTCCTACTTGTCGCTTAGAGCCACAACGCCCGGAAGCGCCTTGCCTTCCAGGAACTCAAGGGAAGCCCCGCCTCCGGTTGAGACGTGGCTCACCTTCTCCGAATAGCCCATCTGCTCGATTGCAGCCGCGGAGTCACCTCCGCCGACGATCGTAGTGCCGCAGGAATCAGCCATCGCCTTGGCGATTCCGAGGGTACCATTCGCGAATCGGGCATCCTCGAAGACACCCATCGGACCGTTCCAGATGACCGTTCGGGCGCTTCTGATCCTCTCGCCAAAGAGCCGGATAGTATCCGGACCGATATCAAGGCCGCGAAATCCTTCAGACATGGACTCGGTCGGCACGGTCGTGATCTTCACATCGGCGGGAACTCCGGACGGAATGTCGAAGTCGGCCGGAAGCTCAACCTCAATCGTGTCAACCGGTAGCAGCAGCTCGACGCCTCGACTCGCAGCCTTCCGCATGGCATCCTTCGCCAGCTGTATGCCCGGCTCGTCTACCATCGAGTTGCCGACATTCAGGCCCTTCGCGACAAGAAACGTGTAGGTCATCGCGCCGCCGATAAGGAGGGCGTCAACTTTGTCGATCAAGTTGTCTATGACCTTGACCTTGTCAGATACTTTGACCCCGCCTAGAATCGCGACAAACGGCCGATCCGGGCTGCTCAACGCGTTCCCGAGGTAGTCAATCTCCTTCTGCATGAGAAACCCAGAAACCGCTGTCGGAAGGAAGTGTGCGACACCTTCCGTCGAGGCATGGGCTCTGTGCGCCGTGCCAAAGGCGTCATTCACATACACCTCGGCCAGCGCAGCGAGTTTCTTCGCAAACTCGGGGTCGTTGGCCTCCTCCTCAGGATAGAAACGGATGTTCTCGAGTAACACGACTTCTCCTGGCTGCATGCGGCTGACTGCAGAATCGACCTCAGGACCAATAGAATCGTGCAGTTTCGTCACTGGTTTGCCAAGCAACTCGGAGAGCCTCTTCGCAACCGGGTCGAGCCGAAGTTCCTCCTTCGGGCCGCCCTTCGGACGACCGAGATGCGAAACAAGTATGACTCTGCCTCCATGATTCAGGAGGTACTCAATCGTGGGCATCGCCGCCCGTATGCGCCTGTCGTCGGTGACATTGCGGCTCTCGTCCAGAGGCACATTGAAGTCCACGCGCACAAGGACACGTTTGCCCTGAACATCGATGTCGGTAATACTTTTCTTCTGCATACTGATCTCCTTTCGACGGAATACGGGGCCAGGCAAGACCCGTTTCGCACAGGTTACCTGGCCCCGTCTTGCCTTGTTACGGGAGTAAACGAAGCGTCTCTACAGACCCTTCTTCACCATCAGGTCGATCAAGTCCGCCACTCTGCAGGAGTAGCCCCACTCGTTGTCATACCAGGCAAGGACCTTCGCCATGTTGCCGCCAAGCACCATTGTGGAGAGACTGTCGAAAATACTGGAATACGGGCTTCCCTTGAAGTCCATGGATACCACGGGGTCCTCGCAATACTGAAGGATTCCCTTCATCGAGCCGTTCGCCGCAGCCTTGACCGCGTCGTTGATCTCCTGCTCCGTGACATCTCTCTCCAGGTTCACCACTAGGTCAACCAGGGAGACGGTTGGCGTAGGCACCCGCAGGGAGAGGCCGTGCATCTTGCCTTTCAACTCCGGCATGACCAGCGCGATTGCCTTCGCCGCACCGGTAGTCGTAGGTATGATGTTCGCGGCGCCCGCGCGAGCCCTTCGCGGGTCCTTGTGGGCCTGGTCAAGCATCTTCTGGTCGTTCGTGTAGGCGTGAACCGTAGTCATGAATCCCTTCTGGATTCCGAAGCTGTCCTGTAGAACCTTGGCGAAGGGCGCGAGGCAGTTCGTGGTGCAGGAAGCGTTGGACACGATCCTGTGTTTGGCCGGATCGTACTGACCCTCGTTGACTCCGAGCACGACTGTAACGTCCTCGTTCTTTGCGGGTGCGCTGATGATGACCTTCTTCACGCCGTCGTGAATGTGCGCCACCGCCTTCGTAGCATCCGTGAACACGCCGGTAGATTCGAGAACGATGTCAACGCCCTGATCGCCCCAGGGTATCGCCGCTGGATCCTTTTCAGCGTAAACATAAATCTTCTTGCCGTTTACGACGATGTCCTTGTCCTCTGCATAGACCTCACCGGGGAAATTGCCGTAGTTAGTGTCGTACTTCAGCAGATGTGCGTTCGTCTTCGCGTCAACAAGGTCGTTCAGCGCCACAACCTCAATCTCATTCGGATACCGCTCCATCATGGTGCGAAGGGAGAGCCTCCCTATCCGGCCGAAACCGTTGATGCCTACTCGCACAGCCATGTATGAACCTCCTCTGTTCTAGTAGTCTCCCGTTGATTCGGGAACATTTCCGGCGACGCGCAGTATCATCGCGTGACACCGAGACGTGTCATTACGCGCCGGGGAAACCGCTACTTATTTTATAGCGAGGGGGTTTCCGGTGTCAAGCGTTCATTACGGAAAGAACGACTTCTCCGATACCAAGCGGAGTATGGCCTGCGCCAGTTTCTGGGGATCGTGGCGCACCACTTCGGTCTGGCTGATGAAGTTGCCGGTGATCGGCGTGTACCCCATATCGCGAACAGTGGCATCGTCCGGCGACACAAGGTGAGCCCCCTGCGTCTCGTACTTCTCAAGAAGTCGCAGAGAAGGTGCTTCCCGATTAATCAGCACGTAATCGAATATCCTGCGTCCGGCATGCTCGACAACCGCCTTGACGTGGTCCGACGACTGAAAACGATCGGTCTCGCCCGGTTGAGTCATCACGTTGCACACATAGACCTTGACAGCTCTGGATGCCGCCACTGCATCCGATATGCCATTGACGAGTAGATTAGGGATCACGCTTGTATACACACTCCCCGGACCTATGATAATGGCATTCGCCAAGCGAATCGCGTCCAAGGATTCTTCCATCGGTCGCACGTCTTCCGGGACCAGCGACACTCTCTTAATAGGTTTTCCGAAAGCGACTATCTGTGACTCGCCGCACACTACCTCACCGTCCTCCATCTCCGCCCGCAGGTTCACGTTCTGCAGAGTCGAAGGCAGCACGCTTCCCCGGATCGCCAGTACACGGCTGGTCTCCTTTACGGCGCGCTCGAAATCCCCGGTTATATCGGTCATCGCTCCGATTAGCAGGTTGCCAAACGAATGACCGGCCAGTTGGCCATCGTCGGTATCGAAGCGATACTGAAACAACTCGGAGAGCAGCGGCTCGGCATCGGCCAATGCCACCAGGCAGTTGCGAATGTCCCCGGGAGGGAGCATGCCCATATGGCTCTTGAGAGCACCCGAACTGCCGCCATCGTCGCTGACCGTGACTATGGCCACGATGTTGCTGGTATACTCCTTGAGACCTCTCAGCATAGTGGAGAGACCTGTTCCGCCGCCAATCACCACGATCCTGTGGCCCTGTGCGAGATACCGTCGTTTGTAGATGACGTCGGCGAGCCGATCCTTGTCTTCAGGACTGATGACGCTGGCGATCGAACCGATTACCTGACGGAAACTGATAAATATCAGAATCAGTCCGATGCCTATCGCCGCGATTGATACCGGGATGTGAACGCTTGGTTGTGTCAGGATGAGGCCGGTCTTCTCGAAGAGCAGTCCTGCGCCGAGATTCAGGTAGTCCACGACCTGCATGTTGGTGAACAGGACGACTCCTACGACAACGAAGAACAGCCCTATTGGCGTGAGGGCCAGCCATCTCTTCACGCGCATCCCCGGATACAGCCATTTGAACAGACTCTTGACGCGCCTTCTACCAGCCATTGATGGTGTTCCTAAGACTTGCCGACGTCTCGGTGTTCGACGATCGTGCGATATCCCCGCTCCCTGAAGAAAGCTCCGAGTTCGTCGGCGACCGCAACCGATCGATGCCGACCGCCGGTGCATCCGATGGCGATGTTCAGATAGGCCTTGCCTTCCGTCTCGTACTGAGGCAGAGAGAAGCCTATCAGATCGCAGAGCTTATCCAGGTACTGGCGAGTCATGTCGTCGCCCATTACGTAGTCCTGAACCGGTTGATCACGTCCATCGTAAAGACGGAGCTCAGGCACCCAGTGCGGGTTGATGAGAAACCGAACGTCAAACACCAGGTCGGCATCAAGTGGCACCCCCCACTTGAATCCAAAGGAAGTCACGGTAACGATCATCCCCGCGTTCACGGTATCGGCACCAAAGTAGTTCACGATCTCAGACTTCAGTACGCTCGGCTCCAAGTCAGACGTGTCGATGACCTTGTCCGCTAACTCCTTGAACTCGACCAGCATCCGCCTCTCCTCGGACACGCTCTCGATGATACCATGGCTTCGGTCAAAGAGCGGATGCCTGCGTCGCGTCTCTTTGAAACGCTGGATCAGCACCTCATCAGTGGCATCGAGGAACAGAATCCTCGCCTGCCCGTATCCGTTGGAGAGATCCGGGAATGTTCTGGCCAGTTCATCCAGAGGCCGGCCAGATCGTATGTCAACGACGACGGCTACGTTCCCAACGGGACAACTGTCGAGGTTCCCGCAGAAATCCCTCAGGGTGGGCAGTAGGCTGGGAGGGAGGTTGTCCACGCAGAAATAGCCCATATCCTCGAAGGCCCTGATCGCAAGGGTCTTGCCTGCCCCGGACATCCCCGTGACAACTACTAGGTTCATATCCAGCTCTCACTTCTCCCCGCGCGATAGAAGATGGTTGGCCGAACCCGCTATAATACCCATCACTACCGATCCGAAGATCGCCGGAAGCGGGCCGTCCACCCGAAAGCCAGGGACCCATCCCGCGCCGACGAGCCAGAACATCAATGCGTTTACGATAAGGGTAAACAAGCCGAGTGTCAGGCAATTCAACGGCAGGGTCAAGAGCAGTACAAGCGGTCGGATCAGAGCGTTTACGACAGCCAGAACCGCAACCGCAAGCAGCGCACCCGGCGCCCCACTTACCTCGATGCCAAGCTCCACCAACCGGGCGACCAACGCTGTCACGTACAGCGCGACCGCGCTGATCACCCACCGAACAAGAAGACCTCTCATCTCTGCACCGCCCTCTGGCCCTGCTCCATCTCGAGCAATATCCTCTTCCATCGACTCCCGAGGCTGAACCCGCCGGGGCATCCGTCTGACTGAACTACTCTGTGGCATGGAACAATGACGGGCACCGGATTGGAGCCTAGAGCCTGACCGACCGCCCGCGCGCCCCGAATCCGACCGGTTTGTTCAGCAACCCATTGGTAGGTCCGGGTTTCAGCGTAGGGAATCCCGCGAACGACACTCCAGACTGCGCGCCGAAACGGGGTATGCGCGGAGATGTCCAGCTCGCATGAGAAAGTGACAGGATGTCCCGCGAAATACCTCCTGATCCGCCCGCACTCCCCGGAAAAATCGTTCGGCGATTCCACAGCGTCGCCTCCGCCACCGCCCAGCGCATGCGATGCGGCTTCCTCCCGAGAGGGTCTTGGCAGAGTGAGGCGGGAGATCAGCTCGCGGGATCCCACAATGGCGACCCAGCCCATCTGCGTCTCAAATACATACAACCGCCTATCCATCATTCCCCAGCCGGCATTATATCAGATATCGGCCGCCCAACGCATCGCTCACTCATCGGGGCGCAGCGCCTGATAGAGTACCGTGGCGGTCTTCCGGTTCATACCGGGGGTGGACTGGATCTCCTCCAGGGAAGCTGCTCGCACGCCTTTCAGAGAACCGAAACGCTTTATGAGTGCCTTCCGCCTCTGATCGCCGATGCCCGGAATGTCCTCAAGCACGGATTTCGTTGCGCTCTTGCGGCGCAGGTTCTGGTGGTACGATAGTGCAAAGCGATGAGCTTCATCGCGAACCCTCTGCAGCAACCGAAGCCCCGGCGAACTCCTGGCAAGGACGAGCGGCTCGTCCTTGCCAGGAAGATACACCTCCTCGAAACGCTTGGCAAGGCTGATGAAGACTATATCGCCTCTGTGATCGAGGTCGCATTCCCCGCTCCCTTCGACCAGTCCCTCCAGCGCGGCCGAGAGCTGTCCCGGTCCGCCGTCAATGACGACCAAATCAGGAGAGCATGAGAACTTCGGGTTTGCCGACGCCGCAGAAAACCTTCGCCGCACGGCTTCACGAATGGAAGCGTAGTCGTCCGGCCCGTCCACAGTTCGAATCCTGAAGCGCCGATACTCTCTTCTTGCGGGCAACCCCTTCTCAAACACAACCATTGACGCCACTGAGAGTCTACCTTGCGTATTCGAGATATCGAAGGCTTCAATCCTGTTCGGCAGCTGGGCAAGCCCAAGGGTTTCTGCGAGACTCGCCAGACTCTCTTCATGCTGCGCCGATTCATCTTCCTCCCGAGACGCAAGCAGCCGCGCGTTCTGCTGCGCCATCTCAACTAGACGCTTCTTTTCGCCACGAAGAGGCCGGCTTATGGTAACCCGGCTACCTCGCCGTACGGACAGCATATCTTCCAGCAGGCGGTGATCCTCGGGAGCGTGAGATACCAGTAACTCCCTGGGGACGTATACAGCGTCGCGGTAGTACTGCTTGATGAAGCCAGCGACGGCCGTCCCGGGGGAATCCTCGTCGTCCGGGCCATCCAGCTGAAACTGCTCCTGACCTATGACCCGGCCCGAGCGGATGAAGACAAGCAGGGCATAGGTAGAACCGTTGGAACTCAGAATCGAAATGATATCGCGGTCGATCTGATCAGTATTGATCATCCTCTGCCTCTCGGCGAACCTGCGGATTGCGTGAAGCTGATCACGGAGTCTGGTCGCCCGCTCGAACTCGAGTCTCTCTGATGCCTCATTCATCTCCGCTTCGATTCGCGCAGATATCGAGTCCAACCTTCCCTCAACGAATAGACATATGTCGTGCACCGTCTGGCGATAGTCTTCTCGACTGATCGCGCCTGAGCAAGGCGAATCGCATCTTCCCAGATGCAGGTTGAGACAAGGGCGATCTGCTTCCCTGCCAGTGAGCTTCTTATTGCAGCCCCGGATTCTGAAGACGCGCCGAATGAGGCGGAGGCTCTCCCTGAGGGCCCTCGCATCCGTGTACGGTCCGAAGTAGCGGTTGCCGTCGCGTTTGCTCCTGCGGGTCACGATGGCTCGCGGATAGGGTTCGGACATGGTGACGCAAAGATACGGATAGTGTTTGTCGTCGCGGAGTCGTACGTTGTACCTGGGGCGGTGCTTCTTGATCAGATTGCACTCGAGCATCAGTGCCTCAACCTCGCTGTCCGTTACCATCCAATCAACGTCCGCAACGTGGGTAACCATGACGGCGACCTTGGACGGGTGAGCCTGACCACTCTGGAAGTATGAACGGACCCGGCTGCGCAACGAGGAAGCCTTCCCGACGTAGATGATCTCTCCCTCGGAGCTCTTCATCATGTAGGCCCCGGGCCTGTCGGGCAGATGAGACAGCCTCTCCGCGAGTTTGTCTTTCATAGCGAATACGCTCCGTGCGTACTTAGAGCACCTTCTTGAGAAACTGACCGGTGTACGACCCCTTTACCCTGGCGACCTGCTCGGGTGTTCCTACGGCAACAACTCTTCCTCCATCGTCACCGCCCTCCGGACCAAGATCGACGACGAAGTCGGCAGTCTTTATCACGTCCAGGTTGTGCTCGATCACCAACACGGTGTTGCCGGCATCGGTGAGCCGATTCAGGACGTCAAGGAGCCTCTCTATATCAGCAAAATGCAGACCGGTAGTCGGCTCGTCGAGGATGTAGAGCGTCCGGCCTGTGCTCCTCTTGGACAGTTCAGAGGCTAGCTTCACGCGCTGGGCCTCCCCGCCTGAGAGTGTCGTCGCAGGCTGGCCGAGCTTGATGTAGTCGAGTCCCACATCATGGATCGTCTGCAACCTGCGGGTAATGCCGGGTATGTTCTTGAAGAACTCCAACGCCTGACCGACGGTCATGTCGAGCACATCAGCGATGTTCTCTCCCTTGTACCGAATCTCCAGCGTCTCACGGTTGTAGCGCTTTCCACTGCAAATCTCACACGGGACGTAGACATCCGGGAGGAAGTGCATCTCAATCTTTATGATGCCATCGCCCCGGCATGCTTCGCAGCGACCACCCTTGACGTTGAAGCTGAACCTGCCGGGCTTGTAACCCCTCACTCGCGCATCGGCTGTTGCGGAGAAGAGGTCTCGGACGACATCAAAGGTTCCGGTATATGTCGCGGGGTTTGAGCGAGGCGTTCTTCCGATCGGAGACTGATCAATGTCCACGATCTTGTCTATGTTCTCCGCGCCCAGTATCTCGTCGTGATCGCCCCATGCCACGTGCGTGCCGTGTATCTTGTACGTCAATCGAGGGAATAGCGTCTCTTGAACCAGCGTGCTCTTGCCCGACCCGGATACTCCGGTCACGCATATGAAGTTGCTAAGAGGAAGCTTCACGTTAATGTCTTTGAGGTTGTGCTGACGAGCACCTCTCACCTCAATGTAGTTTCCGTTCGGTCTGCGGCGCTTCTTCGGCACCGGTATGGAGCAGGCTCCCGATAGGTACTGGCCAGTAAGCGACTTCTTGCAGTTCAAAACCTCCGCGAGGCCGCCCGAGACGACGATGTGACCCCCGTTTTCTCCCGCTCCTGGTCCTATGTCAACGATATGATCGGCCGAGCGAATGGTCTCCTCGTCGTGCTCGACGACGATGATTGTGTTGCCTATGTCTCGAAGCTTGAGCAGGGTGTCTATCAGTCTCCGATTGTCGCGCTGGTGCAGGCCGATGCTCGGCTCATCTAGGATGTAGATGACCCCCATCAATCCCGACCCGATCTGGGTCGCAAGCCGGATGCGCTGCGCTTCGCCCCCCGCAAGCGTCGCCGCCGTCCGATCGAGGGTCAGGTAGTTCAAGCCAACGTTCATGAGGAAACCGAGTCGTGTCCTGATCTCCTTGATCACCTGCCTGCCGATCGTCACTTCTCGAGTGGTCAGCTTCAGGCCACCAAACCAAGCGTGCGCCTTCTCAACGGAGTACGCACTCACTGCCGAGATGTTTCGGCCGTTGATCTCTACCGCCAGGCTCTCCGGTTTGAGCCGCTGTCCGCCGCATGCCTGGCACTTTCGCGTGGACATGTATCTTTCCGTATCCTCACGGATCATTTGTGAGGTTGTTTCCTTGTAGCGATTCTGGAGTATGTCCACGATCCCGTCGAATGTCGTATCGAATCGCCGCATCCTTCCCCACCGGTTGCGGAAGGTGACCGTGACGCGGCCATCGGCGCCGTTGAAAAGAGCGTCCCTTTGAGCATCGGTCAAGTCCTTGATCGGCGTACCGGTGGAGAACCCGTACTTCTCCGCAACCCCGGCCATGAGCGCTGGAAAGTACTCGCCGGTCGTGCGCGAGAACGGCGCGATGGCTCCATCGTCAATTGAGCGGTCCCAGTCAGGGACGATCAGAGCGAGATCCAACTCCGTGTGCGCCCCTAGGCCGTGGCACTCCGGGCACGCACCGTAGGGACTGTTGAAGGAGAAGTTCCTGGGAGCGATCTCCTCGAGGCTGATGCCGCATTCGGGGCAAGCGAACTGCTCGGAGAAGTTCATGACATCGGCGTCAATGATCTCTATGCCGACGTTGCCCTTCCCGAGTCGGAGCGATGCCTCCAGCGAATCGGAGAGGCGTTTCTCGATCCCGGGTTTTGTGACAAGCCTGTCCACCACAACGTCTATCGAATGCTGCCTGTACCGGTCCAACTTAATGTCGTCGGTAACTTCATAGTTCCGGCCGTCAACGCGTACGCGAACGTAGCCCTCCTTGCGTATGTCCTCGAGCACCTGACGGTACTCACCCTTGCGGCCTCGGACGACCGGCGCCAACACCTGGATGCGTGTCCCCTGAGGAAGCGACATCACGGAATCCACCATCTGGTCCACCGTTTGCCTGCTGATCTCCCGACCGCACTTGGGGCAATGAGGACGCCCGATGCGCGCGAAGAGGAGGCGCATATAGTCGTAGACCTCGGTAACCGTGCCGACCGTCGAGCGTGGGTTCTTGGAGGTCGACTTCTGATCAATGGATACCGCCGGCGAGAGGCCCTCGATGTAGTCTACGTCCGGTTTGTCCATCTGGCCCAAGAACTGACGCGCATACGCACTAAGGGACTCGACGTACCGACGTTGTCCCTCGGCGTAGATGGTGTCGAAAGCAAGCGAGGATTTCCCAGATCCGGATATGCCGGTGATGACGACCAGCTTGTCCCTCGGGATTTCAATGTCGATGTTCTTCAGGTTGTGTTGGCGAGCGCCACGGATGACGATGCTGTGTGACATTTCGGTCTCGCTCTCCGCCGGCACTAGTCCGTCGGCTGCTAGAAAAATATTGTATCAGCAACCACTGTCCGCGTCAACGAACTGCACGACCCGGTGCATGACAAACCGGGCGGGAACATGAGTGTCCCGCCCGGTCATTGGTACTCTACAACCCCTATACTCACGCGCACCGTCACAGGTCGCCCGTGATGATCCGATCCATTCTGGCGGCAACGTCCTTGAGGTATGCAGCGTCGCCGCCGCCGAGTTCGCAGGTCATGTAGCCGCCGTAACCAACCTCTTCGATGGACTTGCGCACCTCCTTCCAGTTGACGCTACCATCCAGGAGATTCGTCCACTGCCTGCCGTCGAGCTTGAAGTCCTTCACGTGGAGACGCCTTATTCTCGGTCCAAGCGTCCTGATCCAGTCCTGTGAGAACCCAAATGCGCCAATCACATTGCCGACGTCGAAATACGCCTGGACGAACGGACTATCGAGTTCATCCACATACCTCGCGAACTCGATAGGACTCAGCAGAAAGCCATTCCAGACGTTCTCAACGGCGATGACAACGCCGAGACGTTTGGCCGTCGGGATGAGTTTCCTGATGCTAGCTTGTGAACGCTCATACACGTCCTGGTAGCGTATCTCCTCGGTGACACGGCCCGGTACTAGAAGCAGGGTGTCGGCTCCCAATGCTCTGGCTCCGTGTAGAGCATCCTTCACCGCCTGTTCACCCTCCTGCCGATCCTTCGGTTCAGGAGCGGAGAGGGGTTTCCCCCATCCGCCATATATCACGGAGTGTATCTCGATGCCGGCGGCGGTCGCGGCCTTCCGCATCGCCTCGCACTCCACCCTATCCGTCACCGGAGGTGCCTCCACCCCGTCGAATCCACATTCGGCGGCGAGCTGGAACCGATCCTCCATGCTCAGGTCGCCCGGCAACATACCATAGACCAGAGCCTTCTTCAGTTCGGGCTTAGACACTAGACCTACCTCCTTGGCGAAAACACCATCGTGAACGATCTGCGGCGCGATGCCTGCGGCTGCGACGGTTCTCGCAGCCCATCCCAGAAACCTGCGTCTGTCCATTCGTACTACCTCGTCCGCTGACCGCGCTTAGACCTTCGGGAACTTCCAGGGCTTGCGATACTTTGGTGTCGCAAGTTCGGATGCCTCCCTATCTCCTGTGACTTCGAGCTTCTGGGGGTCCCAGTACACCCTTCGTCTCGCGTCAAGTGCGACATGCCCCAAGTTCAGAGCCACAGCCATCGGCATATGGTAGTCGAAGTTGCAGAGTGGCTGCTCGCGAGTCTTGATCGCATCGAGGAACTCTCTATCGTGCCCGGGAGAGGACGGTATGCTCGGCTCCGGCAGAGGGACCTCATCGAGCCTGTTGCCCTCGGAGATGACCTTGTGCGATCCATAGTCACCAAGCAGAGTGCCCTCAGTTCCGTGGAAGATAACTCCAAGCCTGCGCCCACCATCCGGCGGCCCGCCAAAATCGAAGTTGAAGCTGTTCCCGCACATGTTCATCCAGGTCATCGTGAAACCGTCGAACTCCCAAAGGACATCAACCGTATCCGGGATAGTGCTTATGTCGTTCGCTATGAACCTTCCCCCGGTTGCCATGACCGATCTCGGCTGCCCCGGATCCATGGCCCAGAAGGCTAGATCCACTATATGCGGCCCCAGTTCGTTCAGCCAGCTTCCCACGTAATCCTTGAAGTATCGGTGAACCGTGAAGCGCGCTTCGTTGAACGGGACCAGCGGCGCGGGACCGCACCACATGTCCCAATCGAGACCGTCCGGCGCGGGACCATCGGCGGGCCGGCCGCACCCGCCGGGATAGTCATTCATCGTGCAGACCACTCGAACAGCATGTATCTTGCCAAGCATCCCCGAACGCACTATCTCCACGCAGCGTCGGAAGTTGTCGAGGGAGTGAATCTGGGTGCCGACCTGCGTGACCCTCTTGTTATCGCGAGCAGCCTTCGCCATTGCGACCGCCTCCGCAGGGTACCGCGAGATCGGTTTTTCGCAGTACACATCCTTGCCCGCCTGGCACGCCTCTATCGATATCAGTGGGTGCCAGTGGGGGGGCGTCGATACGAGGACTGCGTCGAGATCCTTCTGCTCTAGCAGTCTCCGATAATCCTTGTAGGTCTTCGCACTTCCCCCGGCCGCCTCAAGACCGGCCGCCAGATGCCCGTCATCCACATCACATACAGCACCTATCTCCACGTCAGGGTAGCTCATGAAGCCTCGCATGACCCCCGTGCCGCGGCCACCCAACCCGATCACGCCTACGACTATCTTGTCGCCGGCCGAGACGCTCCGCGCGTTTGCCGAATCCGATGTCATGTCTACTCCTCCTATTCCCAGGGCGACCACCGCCGAGGATGTCCTAAGGAAATCTCTTCTGCTCCACTTGCCGCAATCATCAGTCCTCACTGCCGCGAACCTCCCGCAGTGTGCTCTCGTCCATTCGTTCCACGCTCGAGGCCCATTCTCCTTCGACTGGTCCGAGCTAGGCAGCTACTGCCACCCGCACTCATAGCCCGTCTCATACAATGCCACCACGTTACCCGGAGGCCCGACCGCCTGTATGTTGTGGCACGGCGCGATAATATAGCCACCACCGGCGCCAAGAGTTTTGATGTTCTCTTCAACCTCGCTACGGACCTCTTCGACTGTTCCGAACGGTATGGTGTACTGGTTGTCCACACCCCCATGGAAGATCAGCCTGTCTCCGAAATCTCGCTTCAAGCCCTCTCGCTCCATACCGGGGCATCTCCACTGCACGGGGTTGAGGACCTCAATCCCCATCTCGATGAGGTCGGGTAGGATCTCTCTGACCGCGCCGTCCGAATGATGGAACACATAGGAGCCATGCTGCTTGACAAGTTCGACCATCTGCCTCATCCGCGGGATCAGATAGTCGCGTATGTGCTGAGGGGAGTACATCAGCGATGTCTGCCCACCAAGATCCTCTGCGACAAACGTGACCATTACCTTGCCGGGAATCGCCTCAAAGATTCTCAGTGTGTTCTGATAGGCTAACTCGAACAGCCTGTCAAGGCAGTAATGGACTATATCAGGGTTCTCGATCAGATCCATGAAGGCCTGGGCCTCGCCGCGCAGCGCCTTGTATGTGAGAAACGGCTCGGATCCACCACCCCTCATCGGAAGGTGGTCCTTGCCCTCAACCTCCTTCTGCAGGTGGGAATAGTCCCACCAGTCCGGCTTCGGCCAAGCGTAGTCGGCCTCAATCTCCTCTACGGAGCAATACTCCCCCAGTGGAGCGCTCACCGACTCGTCGTACGCGCCGGTCCCGTATTCGACCCTGCGCCGCTCGATACCGAAGACATCACTGTTCTCCGGTATCGGCGGGCCGACGTATCTGCCGCCGAGGCCGACCATAGGATCAATGTGCAACCTCTCAAGCATCTCGTCATGGTCGCAGTTGAGGTGCCGCAGGAGCTTCTCCGTGGCTTCAGGGGTCGCCCAGTACTCCATGGGAATCCGGTCGGGCTTCTCCCGATTCAGAACGGCCAACCACCTCTCGCGCGGCGTCATAGTCTCCCTGTGCATAGCTACTTGCCGCCCTCAGCCAGTCCGTTCGACGTGAGGTAACGATAGCTCTGCTTGACGGCCTCCAACATATGGCCGTCGAAGGCATCCAACTCCACGACCAGCCATTCAAGTACCTGTGGGTCCGCCGCACCGATGATCGCCGAGAAGTCCAGCTTGCCCGAACCGACTGCGACATGAGGGTGTGACTCCTGGAGCATGCCGTCCTTGAGGTGAAGGAACGGAATGCGCGACTTGTGGCGACCTACTACCTCGACCGGTTCGGTCTTTCCCCATGCAGCCCAGTAGACGTCGAGCTCGCTGAAGAAATCAAGGCCTTCGGCCATCAGTATTTCGTACACGGTCTGACCTTCCACCCTGTCGAACTCCCACCAGTGGTTGTGGTAGCCGAACTTTATACCGTAGGGCTCCAGCATCTCGGCAGCCTTCTGGAACTTCGCGGCCGCGGCCTTGCAGTCGTCCACAGTCCTGAACTGATCGGGGCCCAGTCCACTAATGATCCGGGTGCTTCCTAGCGTGCATTCCGTGTCCGCCATCTGCCTCAGAATCTCCGGGGTTGGTAGGCCTGCGTGGCTGCTGCACGCCATGAGTCCGAGATCGTCGAGCAATCGCTTGATCTCCTTGGCATCATGCCCATGGAGTCCGGCGAACTCCACACCCTTGTATCCGATATCGGCAACGGTCCGAAGTACTCCTGGAAAGTCATCTTGGCCTTCTGGGTAGACATCAGGGCGAAGCGTGTATAGTTGCAGGGCAATCGGTGTCAACTTGGGTCACTCCTTCTTCTTGACGGCCGGCTTCGGTCCGGCGCATCTGCCGGACTGTTCTGCAGGCAAGTCCGAAAGACCTTCCGAATGAGAAGTCCCGCGAACGCATGCCGCCCGGTGCACAACGACCGTGAGTATCGAGATATCCGCCGGCGTCAAACCTGGAATCCTCGCAGCCTGGCCGACGGAAACAGGCATCACGTTCGCGAGTTTCTCTCGGCCCTCGCGCGAGATGGCGCCTACCGCATCGTAGTCAAAACCGTAGGGAATCTGCAGATTCCATAGACGTCTCTGCTGGGCCGCCTGCGACTGCTGCCTGCGGATATATCCCTCGTACTTGACCTGCAACTCCACCTGCTCGCACACCTCAGACGGCAGCGGCGAATCCCCCGCACTCAGTCGCTGTATGTCCACGTGCGATACCTCCGGGCGCCTTAGTAGCTCACGCAGGGAAGTTCTTCGTGATACGACGGGTAGCTGCACGGCACGCAGCCTGTCCGCGTCCTCGGCACCAACCCAGGTCTTACCCAGGCGTCTCGTCTCCTCCCGGATCATCTCCGATCGATGCTGGAAGACCTCCCATCTGCCGTCGGAGACCAGCCCCACTTTTCGGCCGATGGCAGTAAGGCGAGCATCGGCATTGGATTGGCGAAGCAGTAGGCGATGTTCCGCGCGGGACGTCAGCAATCGATAGGGGTCATCGGCGCCCTTCGTAACGAGATCATCTACCATGACTCCGATGTACGCCTGAGAACGGAGTAGTACAAGCGGATCCTCGCCGCGAAGAGCAAGGACTGCGTTTATCCCGGCCATTAGTCCCTGGCCGGCGGCTTCCTCGTATCCGGAGGTCCCATTGATCTGGCCGGCAAGATATAGACCGTGGACCAGCTTTGTTTCCAGTGACGGTTTGAGTTGGACTGGGGGAACGTAATCGTATTCGACGGCATATCCAGGGCGGATCATCTCGACTTCCTCTAACCCCGGTATGGTGCGGAGAAAGCCGAGTTGAACATCCTCAGGAAGGCTTGTGGACATGCCCTGCACGTATATCTCGTTCGTATCCCAGCCCTCTTGCTCAAGGAAGACGTGGTGCCTTCGCTTGTCGGGAAACCGGACGAGCTTGTCCTCGATGGAGGGGCAATATCTCGGCCCGACGCCGGAAATCCTTCCACCGTACAGTGCCGAACGGTGAAGGTTCTCAAGTATTACCTCGTGGGTGCGCGAGGTCGTGAAGGTGAGCCAGCACGGAAGCAGGTCATTCCGGCGATGCGGCTGGCTCACGTAGGAAAACAACAATGGGTCCGGATCCGACGGCTGGACCTCGGTATATCTGAAGTCTATGGTCCGCTTGTCAACGCGAGCGGTAGTACCTGTCTTCATTCTGCCCAGATCGAATCCCAGTTCACTGAGACTCCGCGAGAGTCCTTCCGCTGCGAACTCGCCCGACCGCCCGGCCGGGTAGCTCGCCTCCCCGATATGAACGAGGCCATTCAGGAACGTACCCGTCGTCACGATCACCGATTGTGCGAGATACTGCGTTCCTGTCTGTGTCTCAACGCCGATTATTCGACCGTCCTCGACGATCAGCCGCTCGACCATAGCTTGCTTCAACTCGAGGTTGGGCTGGTTTTCGATCACGCGGCGCATCCTGGCCTGGTACAACCTCTTGTCGGCCTGCGCGCGAATCGCTCGGACGGCAGGCCCCTTACCCGTGTTAAGCATCCGCACATGAGTGTACGTCTCGTCGGTGTTGAGCCCCATCTCTCCACCGAGGGCGTCAATCTCGCGCACCAAGTGCCCTTTGGCGGGTCCGCCAATGCTGCAGTTGCACGGCATCAGCGCGATGGTGTCGGGATTCAGCGTGAGAAGAAGAGTTGCGCAACTCAGACGCGCGGACGCCAGGGCTGCTTCGCAACCCGCATGGCCCCCTCCGATAACAATAATGTCGTAACGCTGAGGCACGATGCTATCCTCGCCAGCGATTGGCTCTCGAACACCGAATACGCCACATTATACCACAGGGCATCACCCAGGCGTCTGATCTGCAAGTCGAGACTCTGCGGTAAACTAGTATTTTGCACAACTCACCTCAAGCCTCGGCAATCACGATAATCTCTACTGCGCCCAGTTCAAGTCGGGGCGACGCGCCGAGTGGTCCGGCGTCACCGATAGGTTCACCAATCATGGAGTTTAAGGTGAGACGTTCAGAGGCAACCGTGAGTTCGACCATGAACCGTGAGATAGGAACTGAACGGCCCGTACTCGAATCGCCTCACAAGGCGCAGGAGGACTACGTTCGGCTGGCCAAGTCCGTGTTGGTACGGGTCAACATCCGCAGGTCCAACGGCAACATAACACCGATCGTCTGTTTGTGTCACGAGGTCAATCGAAGAGGGCTCATCCTGGTTCTGCCCGCCAGCCTAGGACTTTCGCAGGGAGACCCGCTCCAGATGGAAATCTTTACGCTGCTCCGCACTACGCCTGTCCCGGTCAAGGCGGTTGTCCGCAAGGTATCGCGGTCCGGCTGCGCCGATACGCTCCACTACTCAGCGGAAGTCCGCTTCCGCGCCCTTTCGGCCACAGACGAAAGGGCGATACGCACATCCATCCGCTGCGACGAACTCCACCAGAGCCATCGGATGCCAATCTGATTCCACTCCAACTCTCCTCGCCGATTTCGGGTATAATCTGAGAGGGATATCGGGGCTTCCCCGAAACGCCGATGAAGGGAGCTTCGAATGTGAAAGCTGTCGTACTCCGCGATACGGAACATCTGGAGGTCGCTGACGTACCCAGACCGCCACTCGGCTCGGACGAGGTAATGGTTCGCGTGACCGACTGTGGAATCTGCGGAAGCGACATCCGCTACCTACACGGGGAAAACCCGTGGGCGCAGCACACTGTCGGAGAGATGCGCGCCAATCCGCGAAATATCATCCCAGGCCACGAGGTGGCCGGGGTCGTCGACGATGTGGGCGATAGGGCCGACCGATCACTCCTGGGGAAGCGCGTCGCGGTTCTATGCTTCAGAGTTGACGGCACATGCTGGTGGTGCCGCCACGGAGAGGAAGAGCTCTGCCCGAACACACAGCATATGGGCCACGGTGCGGGCTGGGGCTATCAAGACTACTACTACGGCGGCATGGCCGAGTTCGTGCCGGTTTGGGCCACCCACGTCTTCCCGTTACCCAGTCACGTCTCCACGGCCGAAGCGACACTGCTAGACGGCCTGGCAGTAGCGGTTCATGCCCTCGAGATGACCCGGATCAGACCAACTGAAAGCGCGCTCGTCATGGGGACCGGTACTCTTGGACTACTGGCGGTGCAGGCACTCAGAGTTTACGGCTGCACCAGTATCATCTGCGCCGACGTCGACGATACCCATCTTGTCCGGGGAGCCGCACTCGGCGCCGATCATGCCATCAACTGCAATGCCCGTGACTTGGGCCACGCTGTCGCGAAGTTCACCGACGGAATAGGCGCGCGAGTGATCATTGATACCGTCGGCAGACCGCTGGAGGAAGTCCTCCCGACTCTCGCGCGCGGCGGACGGCTGGTGAACCTTGCCGTACACGACTACCGAGAGGATTTCGGACAGATTCGCCTCGCGGGTCAGCGAGCGGTAATGACTTCTGCCAACTTCAAATACTCGGAATGGCCCGTTGCACTCGAACTCCTGTCTTCAGGCCGTATAAAGGCGGAGCCGCTCATCACCCACCGCTTCCCGATCTCTGAGGGCATCGAGGCTTTCCAGGTCGCGGATCGCAAGGATAAATCGGGCGCGATCAAGGTGATCATCAACCCATAGCCCAAGAGTGTCGGATTTCCTCGATCACCTCGCGAATTGCCTATGACCATCGCGATGTGGGAAGCAACTTCTTGAGGCGCGCGATTTCGTCGCGAATCTCGGCTGCATACTCGAAGTCCAGATTCTTCGCAGCTTTCTTCATCTCTCGCTCCAGATTGGCCATCACCAGCATGATCTTATCGAGTGGTGTCTCCTCGTCTACGGCACTGCGCGCGCGATACTCGACCTTAGTCTCAGCCACCTTCTTTGCCTCGATTACCTCGCGAACGGCTTTCGTGACGGATGCCGGCGTGATTCCGTGACGCTCATTGAACTCCAACTGAAGCGCTCTACGGCGGTTGGTTTCCTCGATAGCCCGGTGCATCGAGCCCGTAATGTCGTCAGCGTACATGATGACCGTCCCATCGATGTTTCGCGCTGCCCGACCGATCGTCTGTACCAGCGCCGTCTCAGAGCGCAGGAAGCCCTCTTTGTCCGCATCCAGGATCGCGACGAGTGACACCTCGGGAAGATCAAGGCCCTCTCTGAGCAAGTTGATCCCGACGACAATATCGTATACGCCCAGCCGAAGATCCCGCAGAATCTCCATTCGGTCGAGAGTATGTACCTCCGAGTGCAGGTACTGAACCTTGAGTCCCAGTTCAACCAGGTACTCAGTCAGATCCTCTGCCATCTTCTTCGTGAGAGTCGTTACGAGAGTGCGCTCTCGCTTCTCGGTGCGTTCGCGAATCTCGCCGATCAGGTCGTCAATCTGACCGGTCGTAGGTCTTATGATCACCTTCGGATCTATCAGTCCGGTCGGCCTAACGATCTGCTCCACTATCCTCTCGCTGTGCCTCATTTCGAACGGCCCCGGAGTGGCGGAAATGAATACGACCTGGTTGACCCGCTCCTCGAACTCGTCGAACTTGAGCGGCCGATTGTCCAGGGCGGACGGCAGTCTGAAACCGAAGTCGACGAGGATCTCTTTTCGCGATCTGTCTCCCGCGTACATCCCGTGTAGCTGTGGGATCGTCTGGTGGGACTCGTCAATCATCACCAGGAAATCTTCCGGAAAGTAGTCCAGCAGGCAGAAGGGGGGTTGGCCCTGCTCCCGCCCATCTAGTATCCGCGAGTAGTTCTCGATGCCCGAGCAGTATCCCAGTTCCTTGATCATCTCCATGTCGTACTTGGTACGCTGTTCGATCCTCTGGGCTTCAAGGAGTTGCCCGTTGCGCTGGAACTGCTCGACTCTCTCCTGAAGCTCCGCCTCGATCTGTCCCAGAGCGCGCTCGATGCTCTCCGCGGAGGCGACGAAATGGGTGGCAGGGAAAACCGTTATCTTCTCCTCACGGCTCAGAACCTCGCCGGTCAGTGGATCGACGATGGTGATCCTCTCTATTTCGTCGCCGAAGCACTCAACCCGGATGATGATCTCCTCGTCCGCAGGCTGGACCTCCAGGATGTCGCCCTTCACTCTGAATGTCCCTCGCTGCAGGGCCACTTCATTGCGGACGAACTGCATGTCCACCAGCCGTCGAAGAATCTCCTCGCGGGGATACGAACTGCCTGTCGAGAGGGCGAGCATCGTATTCACGTACTCGCGCGGTGAGCCGAGACCGTAGATGCATGAGACACTGGCGACGATGATCACGTCGCGCCGCTCCAAGACTGCCTGGGTGGCCGAGTGCCGCAGACGGTCAATCTCATCGTTGATCGAAGAATCTTTCTCGATATACGTGTCGGTCTGGGGAATATAGGCCTCCGGCTGGTAGTAGTCGTAGTAGCTGACGAAGTATTCGACGGCATTTTCCGGGAAGAACTCCCTGAACTCCCCGCAGAGCTGCGCGGCGAGAGTCTTGTTGTGGGCGATGACCAGGCTCGGCCTCTGCACCCTCTCGATGACGTTCGCCATTGTGAACGTCTTGCCGGAGCCGGTGACGCCAAGAAGCGTCTGGTAGCGCATGCCGTCCCGGATGCCTGCAACCAGTTCCTCTATCGCTTTGGGTTGGTCCCCTGCCGGATCGAACTCGGAAGCTATCCTGAACTTACACACCGCTACACCCCTATAGTCACCTCAACCGCGCACATGCGTTCGACTCATAACATCGTGAGACTCTGCCGCCTGCTATAGCTCTAGAACCCGCCATAGCCCAACTCCAGCATCACCCTCTGCTGAGACTGCGACCACACTGCTATGAGTTCTCGGCTACCGAAGAGCTTTCCCAGCGCATATTCCGTGTCGTTGTAGTGGAGGTCACCGTACCTATTGGATGTAGAACGCACGCCCACTCGCCATTCCCTCGACACGCGATAGCTCAGATCCCCAAAGAAGTTAGACGATGCGTAGTCAAGGCCTCTCATCGCGTAGAGCGTAGCCCCCCAGCGTTTTCCATCGCTCACGCGAAGATTTGCGCTGAGACTCTGTTTCCCGAGCACCGAACTAGTATACGACGTAGCACGATCTGCAAACCTGTAGTTTACCTGAAGCCTGCTGTAGGTCGCCAGCCGCCAGTCGAGCATCGCAGTGGCCACTGAAGAGAGACCGGAGGCACGGTCGCTTCCCCAGAGATACCCCATGCCGAGCGTACTGCGGAAAGTCGCCGAGCTACCCAGTCGGATCGCGCTCGATTGAATGTTGGCGAGGACGGATTGCTGCAGACCGGAATGACCGACCAGACCCGACCCGCTAGAATATGCGGTTCTGCTCAGGAATGTCAGCCTGGCAGGAATCGAACCGACGGGTCTGGGCCGCGTTCGTACACTCATCTCGGTTGTGTGATAGTCCGCGCCATCCCCAGAGTGTGAGCCATATACGTTAAGTCCTGCATTGAACCGATCGTAGCTCCGATTCAGGTTGACCATGCCGTAGAGATCCTCATGCGCGGCCCAGTCCAGGTACAGATAGCCCTGGGTTCGATCATCAAACTGCTGGTTGTGATTGAAGTGGGCACCCCAGTCCTGATTCGTAACCTGGCTTAACAGGATCTGCCCACTCGCATTGGATGAGCTGTATCTCTGCCTAACATCGAGATACCATCCCGGACTCTGGCCGTACCATCCCCACCCCGCGCTCTCCCCGCGTCGAAGGAGAAGCGCGCCACTAGATGTCGGCGTCAGCGAATAGTAGACTGGAAGGTTAAGGGTCAAGCCACCTGTGCCATACCCGACATACTGCTCCTCATCCGCCTGATAGTCGGTCAGCGAGAGCACGTAGTACGGAAAGGAAATGGCGTGTTTTCGATTGACGTAGACAGAGACCCTCTTGAACTGGATCTTGTCGCTCGGGAATATGACGGCCCTCCTCGCCTTGATAAGGATGCTGCTCGCCGACAGGTCCACGAACTCCTGCTCCTCAGGCGGAACGGACGACAGGCCGTCAGAAGGTCTAACAGATCCGGCGGCAAGGTCTACGTCGAAACTGGTACCATCGGCAATAGAGATCAACTGCCCCTGGAGACTCTCCAAGCCGCATACGAGCAGGCTGCCAGTGATCGTCTTCTCTCCAGCTCGGATCGTTATCGGCTTCTCACGGCCCTCACCACGCGCCACGATTCTGTCCATCTGGAGATCCACCTGGGCGCTGTCGGCGGTGATCTCCAACATACGATACCTGATACGGACATCTCCAATGGCTTCCATCACCCTGTAGTCAATGCTGTAGGCCAGATATTCGCCGGACTCGATACTGAGGTACTGGGGACCGACGAACTGCCCCGCCGACACGGCGAAGGTAACCGAAGTCTGCGAGACCGCCTGCCCATCGAGCCACGTTGCGGTCACGACGGAATCCCCGGGTATATCGGCGCTGGTCAGCTTCGCGCGGGCGACGCCCGAGGAAGTTTCGGCAGCCTCCTCCACGAGACCGAGGCTAGCGCTGAACTGTATCTCGGTCCCATCGGGGACAAGGTTGCCATCGCGGTCCCTAACGCTCGCGCTTATGGTGCAGATCGTCTTGCCATCCGCCGGGATGATCGCCGGGTTGACCGTCAGGCGGATGCTTCCGACCCCCCTGTCGGCCTGCAGTGGTCCGCATACGCCACCGATCGCCACTAGACATAGGATTGCAGTGAAGAACCGCCCCATCGTCCCTCAATCACGCCAGTCGAGTTCAGCAATAAGGCCCGCGCCTTGAAAGGCATCGGGCCTCAACGAGCACATAGCGTATTTCCAGAAGGCTCTACTACCTGCCTCCCACGAGCAGGCCGATGAGCAGTGCCGCAAGCATAGCCTGAAGAAGACCCTTGTCGCGCCCTCTGGGCTTCTCACCGGACGAGACGCCCTCCCCGGTAGGCACGGAAGTCTCAACGAGGGTGGCATCGAGGATACCCGAGAGAGCCTTGGACGCGGCATCATCCAGCGCAGCAACGGCCACCCCGCTCTCGGTCTGGCTTTGGTCGTCCAGGCTGCCGGACGCAGATCCTTTGACTGAGATCGTAGTCGCATCCGCATCAGACGCCGCGCGCACGATCTTTACAGTCAATCCTATGTCCACGGTCTTGGCGCCAGCATCGAAAGCATAGCTGTCCAGAGAACTCATAACACACATATCGGCACCGATGGCCTTGCACACCTTGGCCGCCCGAGCTATGCCCTGAGCATCGGTCTTGAATGCCGTGGTCATATCCTCGACCTTCAGCTGCTGCTCCGCGATGGCACGCTGCACGCTCACGCTTGTGGCCGGGTCGCTGCTCAGGACGAGGTATTTTCCGGTGATAGTCAAACCGTCCTTGAGCATCACAACCAAGTCCTCGGCCATCCCAGCTTTGTCCTCACCGATTCCGTTGAAGACGGGCAACACCAGAATGGACCCACGCTGGGTCTGCGCACGCGCCGGCCCGCAAACCAACACCGCAAGACACCAGAGCACTGCCACCACACCAGTCATGCGTGAAGATCGTACCATCCCCTACTCCTTGAGAGATCACTCGCATGATACCGCACTTGCCGGCGCCATGCGACACTGGAACTCGTGTAGACTAGAAGCCCGGCGGATTCGGCGGAGGATCAGCCCCGCCTGGCGTTCCTGAATCGCTGCTGCCGCCCGAGCTACTCACCAGCAGACCCACACCGAGCGACAACAGGAGCATCGGAAGCCAGTTCTTTTTGGAACGCTTCTCAGCGGAAGCAACCACCACCGGCTGCTGCTGCGCAGAATCGTACTGTCCGCCAGTAATCTGCTCCATAAGCTTCATGCCCGCATCGCGTACAGCGTCTTCGGCCAGCACGCCCTCGGCCGTATCATCTCCGGCGGGCCTGGATGCGCGACCAGTAACCGTCGTATCATAGGACTTGGCGCTCTTCACGTCAACCACGTGAACGGTCGCCGTAATGGCCACTTCGCTCTTGCCTGCGTCGAACTTATAGAAGTCGAGAGTACTCGTGATGGCGACATCAGCTGACGTCGCCTTCGCTATCGCCAGCGCTCGCTTCATGGCATCCGGATCGCCCGCAAAGGGTCCTGCAACAAGCTTCTTTCCATCAGGGTCCATACTTGCGATCTTCTGCACTGATGGTAGGCGTTCCGAGTAGTTGACGGTGAGGTATCTCGGATAGCCCGCGAATCCCCTCTGAAGGAGAGCCGTGAGGTGGTCGGCGGCTCTGGCCGCCTTCGCGGCAGACGGTGAATCCGTTTCCATATTCCCGACAGGAAATATGACAGCCGTCTGCCTCAACATTTCCTTGGACGTGGCCGCGAGGACCGCGCCGCCCATGTAGGGCAGTCCGAACTGCACCACGATCATCCAAGCGATCCACCTGACGCATCTCAGTCTAAGCATCGTTCGCATATCCGTACCTTTCATGGCTTGCTGGGCCGCTGATCGCCCAGGGTCACGCTGAATAACTTGCCTCCGACCGCATCTGACGCCGGGAATGTGTAGACTCCACCAGGGGTCATCAACACCCGTTGGCCCGAGGTCTCGTCCACCAGCATCAAGATACGCCCTATCGGCATACTACCCACACCGCTCCACGCGATCTGCGCCAGTCCATCGGCCTGGTCGGTGGTCACCTTGAACTTCCAGGTCTCACCCTGTGCAGCGTTCAGTCTGATATCGTAAGCGAAAGATCCGCCCTTGTCGTCGGTGAAGCTGAGATCAATGTAGTTGTCGAGGTAGCGAGGACTCTCGATCCTCGAGGCTACCTGACCGCTGCCGAAACCGTTATCGGCATCCATCTTGCCCTCCACGCTGACACTCAGGCCGACTTCCCAATCCGAACCGCCAACCGACTCAACGGACATAGGCCTGCTCGCCTCGACCGCGAGAGTCGAAGGAGGCGGAACGACCACGTAACAGGGCGTCAAAGCCCTAAACCAGTAGCCACGCCACGGCTCCAGATACCTGAGAGCGCCGTTCTTGGTCGGATCCACCAACTTGTACTCCCCGGTGTATGGATTGCTCCCCGACTGCTGGAATGCCCACCCGTAGGCCCGCACCCATCCGCGCGAGGCCGCAGTCGCCAAGTCAACGGTCTGCCCGGTGGCGACGCTTCTGACCCTCAGCGCGCTCCAGTCCACCCTCGAGGTAAACGGGCAACCGATCTGGTTCCACCCAGTTGCCGCGTAGATCAGGTAGTTCGATGACGTGCTCGCCAGGTCCCCGCTCGGCGCGAGGTTCATCGTCTGACTTTCGTAGACTTTGACCCAGTACCCATAGCCGAGTTCGATATCGGCGAGCGGGAAGTTAGGCGGTGTCGGCCGCTGTATCGAGAAGTAGTACGCGTAGTCGTTCAGAGATGGGCGCCATCGAGCCACTGCATAGGAACCTTCGCCGAATACCACACCCGGGAACGGGTTCGCCGGGTTCAGAGGTATCGAGATCATGTCCAGACCCCTGACGGTCGTGCTCGGCCCGCTTACCTGTACGACTATCTCACTGGACTCCGTGGGCCCATAGTCGGCGTTCCCAGTCCACGAAGCCGATACTCTCCAGGTTGGGCCGGGCAGCATGCCAGTCATGTTCGGGGTCCAAACCGTCGAGAACACGCCGCTGGAGTTCGTCGTCACTGACCGCAGGAGCGAAGTACCATCCGGCCGCGTGAACTCAAGCATGAGGGTTATCGCCATCCCAGGCGTCACGCTGCCCGTGATCGTCGTCGCCTGGCCGATTGCCGGGGTCGTCGTCGGCTGGTTCACCTGGAGGAAGGCGGTCGGCCTGTCAGCGACCGTCGGGCCGATGAACGTGCCGGTTGACGGATCCCGCGCATCCAGCAGATAGTCGTTCGCCGTGAAGAAGAACGTATGATCGTCGCCTCTCGATAGCCCGACCTTGTTATACGTATACGTCACGCCCGCAGTGTAGTCGTTCTGGTTCGCGACCTTAGTCATGAGGAAGGCATTGGCATCGCCCGAACCGTCTATGTATACCTTCACGAACTGCGGCGCATCGCCGTTCGGGTCTCTGTAAACGACACTATATGTGTACGTGCTGTCCGTCCATCGGCTGACGGGGTTGACCATTCCACTGCTCAGCACGGGCGCGACATTGGCATACACGTATGGCCCAATGATGGTCGTAGTCGGCGTCGCACTCTCGAGTCCATCCGACGCGGTGAAGTAGAAGCTGTGCGAATCCGGCGCACCCGGCGTCAGAATAGTGGGATTCTGGACCGCGAAGCGATATCGCACGCCTGCAGCGAAGTTCGTGCCGAACGAGGTGTCAATCGTCATCGCGTAAGACGTTCCGTCAATCCACACCAGTATGGACGCCGGCGATTGGCTGTCCGGGTCCGTATAGGTCACGGTGTATATGTATTGCCTGCCCTCGTTCCCGGAAGTCGGGGTGACCGCGGGATTCGTAAGCACCGGTTTCCGGTTGATATAGAAAAGGAGCGGCGCAGAGCCGACTGCGGGAAGTCTAGTTGAGACCCATCCGTCGGAGGCCTCGAAGTAGTAGGTGTGAGGACCCTCGGCAAGAGAAGCGCTGTCAACGACCGCCGTGAACACCGCACCGGTAACATAATTCGGGGCAGGCGGCGTCGGCGGGCCGGTCATAGGAATGTAAGCCACGCGCCTGTCATCAATGATCAGCCAGACGTAGCCTTGAACCTGATCCACTTCCCTCAGCTCCGGGGCATGACCGTTCGCATCGCTGTAAGTCACTCTGAAGGTGAATAGATCGCCGGATCTCCCGACCTGAGGAATCGCGCTGCCGCTGGTCAGCACCGGTGCGAGGTTGCCGACAGGGGCGGTCGAAGTGACCTTCAGTCCCGTGATCTCGCCGGTGGCCGGGTACCGAACGACTGTCGTCCTCTTTCCAAGAACGGGATCCGCGCCTATCGTTTCCAGCGTAGAGGTGACGAAATGCAGAGCGTAGTCGCCGATCCCCAGCGTGTTCAGGCGGTACTCGTAGAGCACCCCATCCGCGCAGTTCGTATCGCTCGGATCTGCCTTCGAGAGTATGATCTTTCCTACGCTCAGGGTATTGCCGACTGCGACTCCGGTGAGATTCGTTGCGAACACAGTCAACGTGCTCGCCGTATTCCCGGTGACCTTGAACGATGTTCCAGAGAGTGTGCCGCTCGTCATCTGGAGCGGCAGTCCCTTGAACTCATCAACGGTCCAACTCGGCGTGGAATCGTCGAGATTCAGCAGAGTGATGCTGTTCCCGTTGACTGATCCAACCTTGAAGTCATTGGCAGGTTCGGGCGCGATCGGCGGAGTCGGCTGGCCCGCTATCACCTTGCGTATATACACGACCGGATAGCCGCTACTCGGCCACTCGTTGTTCGCATCGGTGTAGATGATGCTCAAGTTGACCCAGGTGGACTCGTTAATCGGGGTCCCCGGTATCGGGTTGACCGCGCCGCCCGCGGGTGCGGTCAGCGTAGGCTTGTTGTTTACGTACGGACCGGGTATCGGTACAACCGCCCCGATCTCCTCACCTGACTGCCTGCCGCCGTTGTTGTCGAATATCGCGAAGCCGCTTCCATCCGAGGCCTCGAAGTAGTAGCGGTGAGGCAGTTGAGGAGTCAGCGAACTCGTTCGGTAGTAGTAGGTCACGCCGCGCTTGTAGTCGGGTTCACCCTGCCCAGACGCCCGCATCATATCGTAGGCGACACCATCTATTCTCACCCTGATGTAGTACGGCGCCTGACCCGTCGTACCGTCCAGGTCTGTGTATACAACCGTGTAGGTATACTCGTTGATCGACTCCCCAGGGTCGGGAGAGACCCTGCCCTGGGACAAGCTCGGCGGGTTGTTCGCGGTCACACCCGTCGGACCGGCGGTCGCAAACCAGTACTGCAGATCAATCTGAGTCTGGCTCGGAACCGTCACCAGCCCACTCACGTAGCTGACTGAGGTGTAGCTCAACTCCGAGCCGTCGACCACCGACCAGACCAGAGGCGCCCGGTACGGGTTGTACGTGGGAGCATTGGGTATCGGGCCGACGATCGGCTTGTGGGTGGTCTCGAAGACCCCGCTGCCGGAGGAGAGCCGCTCGCCCTTGTGCAGAATCCTGCGAAGGGGATCGAAGAAGTCCGCGCTGCTCCACGTGTACCATACAGTGCCTGAGCTGGGAGATTCGATCTCGTCATACTCGGCTACGTCATAGCCGTCGGATGCCACGAAGCAGTAGTAGTAGTTCTTCCCCGCGGCATCTCCGGTCAGTCTGGAATAGTAGTGGAACGATGCGCCGTCGCCATAGATCACGTCAGTCGGATCAACCGGATCCATGCGGTGGCCGTTGTCCCAACTGATGCTGCCGTTGGACTGCATCTGACCGATGTAGACGTCAATGTACTTCGGCGAGTGGTTGTCAACGTCCACGTAGCGGACTTTGTACTCGAACAGGGTCGCGCTGTTGTTCGCGCCGTCCGTCGCAGTCACTCCGCCTTCGAACAACTGGGGCGGGGTATTCCTGTTGATGTAGGGCCCGTATATCCATGATTCGGGGCGGACGCTGTTCCAGTAGACGGCTTCGCCCCGACGCTGGTCCCTGGGATCGTTCGGAGCGCCCCAGTCGTCCGTGAACTCGAAATAGAACCTGCGCTGGCCGACCTGGAACTGCTGGGCCATATTTGCGGTATCGAAGATGTATCTCACGCCGGTGCCATCGTAGTCGCTGTCAGCAGGATTCTGTTTCACCATCTCACCGACGAGAACCTGGCCGTCCGCGTACTCGATGTATATCTTTGCCGAGAAGGGACGCTGGTTGTCAGCATCCTTGTACAAGACCGAGTAGCGGAACCTGTCACCGGCGGTGCCCGTCGGGGGGTCCACCAGAGGATTGGACAGCACAGGCCTGTGGTTGACGTAAGGCCCCGTGAAGGCATGTGTGCCCTCGTAGAAATGCCCCTCAACCGGATAGCGCGCACGCTTCCGACCATCACTGGTGGTAAAGAAGTACGAATGGGGTCCAGGCGACAGCTGGACCGGCTTGTCGAGGTTGTATAGAATGCCTTCCTTGATGTCGGTTCCGAGAGCGTTATCGGGATCACGCCTCAGCGTATACCTGGTATAGAGAGTACTGGGATCGGCCGGGTTGGGAGTCCTGGTATTGGAGTTATTGATCCAGACACTGATCTCGCCACCCGATCCCTGGCTGGATTCGGGTGTAGTAACGCCGTCGAGATGCTGGTACATAATCAGGAAGTCCCACTTCTGGTTCTCGGCACCGCCCATCTGCACGCCACCTGTCTGGGGGTTCACCATCGGATACGCCGGCGAGACTGTGCACTGCCAAGGCGAAAGGCTGGGATCGGGATGCTTCAGACCGACGCTGACGACCGGATGCCGGTCCGCCAGAAGATAGTACGAGTTCGAGACACCCGGCTGCAGGGTCGGCCTGTCCAAATAGAGACCCATGTTGTAGGCGCTCATGAACGCGTACCAGACGGGGTGCCGCGACCTCGTCGCCCCGGTGATCGGGAGATCCAGCGCCCTCTTGGGCAGGATATCGAGCGGACTGTATATGAGATCGTTGTCGAGCCACCAGGGTATGGCACCGCCCTTCGTCCTGATGAGATCGTCGCTGCATCCAAAGAAATACTCGTACTCACCGATCGGAAGTCCAACGTGAGCGTTTCTGCCCTGGGGCTCGATGGCGTAGAAGTACTCGCAACCATCCGCATAGTTGGTATCGCCCTCGTTCACCTTCTGCATCGGGATGGCGATGAAGTCCGCTTCAGGATCCCATGACTTGTTCCTCAGGTACAGCACGACCCCTGTATCGACTTCACCGGTCCTCAGGCCGATGTAGTCGTCTCCGATAGGCCCGCCCCACTCCGTCAGATACGGTACCGGAGGCAAGTTGTCGCTGTTCACGTAGACGACGCGAAACTCATAGCAGGTCGAGGTCGTGCCGTTGTCCGGCTGGTTCGTGGATGGATCGTCCGGGTTGCGCCACTGGAAGTTCTCGTTGATCGCGTAGGTATTGATCGGGTAGGGCCCGGGCGTCTGATAGCCGTAGTAGGCGTAGAGGAAATCCCTGTCGTAGGAAACGCCCGCGT